>JAKAQK010000051.1 GCA_021822625.1 bacterium
ATCTTTGTTTTTTGGATAAAGTCTTGTAAATTTATGAAATTCAAGAATAGACACAGGGTAATTTTTCAATTTGAAATTAGAAACGGATTTATAATAATTTGCATCACCCGACTTTTGAGATTGAGGATATTTATTAAGATATTTCTTAAATAAAGCTAATGCTTTCTTATACGAACCTTTCTTATAATACGATTTAGCACTGCCGTATTCTTTCAGTTCTTTTCTGAGCGCAAGCTGTTTTACCGAAATTTTATGTGCAGGTTTAACTTTAACGATTGCAATTTTCGGAGTAATTTTAGATGTTATTTTTTGTTTTGATATAGCGGAAGATTTAAACTTTTCTTTTTTTAGCAGCTTTATCAATTCTTTATTTACTAATATTCTATAATTTCTAAATTCCGTTTGAAGCAATTTCATATCATGCGAAATAATTTCATATTTCCCGTATAATGAACTGAGATTAGATTTTATACCGGCAATTTTTGCGCCCTGATTAGCGACATTCACCTGAGTTTGATGAAGAGCCTGCTCCGAATCTGTTGAATTTTGCGATAAGTTAATAACCTTTTTATTTAAATTGCGTACCTTGATTTTAAGATGGTGTATCGTATCCGGCTCCATTTGAGCGCATCCGGATAATAAAAAAGAAAGCGTAAAAATACATAAAGATAATAAAGAAATAATTTTAAAATTAAAATAATGAATAATATGTTTTTTATTTACGGCATCTTTTTCTTTTATTATAGGCATAGCATCAATCCTCTAATTTTATTTTAATTTGTCTTTGTAAATAAATTTTATAGAAATAAAATTTTTATATTTATTTTATATGTATTATGAAAATTTATCAACTATAAATAAGAAAAATTGACATATGCATATACGTTATATATCTCTATTTTTTTTCTATATCTATAAAATTATAAAATTATTAAAGTTAATCTCTTAAATCTTTCTTTTAATCTCTATAATCTTTACAGTTAGTCTCCCTGCAATTGCCTCTATATTTTTTTACCGCAAATATAGTTTACTTTATTAGCAGCTCGCGAACAAAAGACCTAAACTTTTAAATTTTAAAGTTTCAAAAGATTGATTTAAGCGTCCAAGCCGGATTGTAATAATTTTGCATCTCCGGAAAAATATGCGGCATCAGAAGCATAATCCCGCTTGCCGTTGTATCCATTAAATATATTTCTTCTCTGCCTCCAAATTCGGTATCGAAAGATATTATCCTTGAATCCCTTGTCCACGAAGGGTGATGACATCCGTAAGGCGTGTCCGTTAATTGCCTTTCATTGCTCCCGTCAGGGTTCATAATGCATACCTGAAGAGCCCCGTTGATAAACGATGTAAAAACTATTTTTTTTCCGTTTGGCGACCATGCGGGGCTGGTGTTATAATAGCTGCCGTTGAAAGAAATCATGTGAACATTGGAACCGTTTGAATTCATGACGTATATCTGAGGTCCGCCGCCGCGGTTAGAAACAAAAACAATTCTGTTGCCGTTTGGAGAAAATGACGGCGACGTGTTAATCCCAAATGTATCGGTGAGTCTTTTTAAGCCGGTTCCGTCGGCATTAATCGTGTATATCTGAGTATTATAATGACCAGGCGTCAACGCTAAAGCCAACTTTTGTCCGTTTGGCGACCAGCTTACAAAATCAGCCGGTCCGGGCAAATCTAATTTTATAGTCCTGTCTGTAACCAAATTTTTTATAAATACGGCGGGATCTCCGTCTTTAAAGGAAATGTATGCTACTTTTTTTCCGTCTGGAGAAGGATAAGGAAATATATTGATAGAGTTATTATTAGTTATCCTTTTAACTCTGTGTCCTCCAAAGTCCATTTCAAATATATTTTTCACGTTGTTCTTTTCGCCCACAAAAAAAACTTTTGTTGTAAATGGTCCTTTTTTGCCTGTTAGAAATTTTAAAACGGCATCGGTAAATTTATTGGCAAGATACCTGTCTTTGCCGAGAGAACCTTCTAGAACTTCGCTAAACAAAAGTTTTTGCGAATATATACTTATAAGATTAGCCTTAAGAGTGATATGGCCGCCTTTAACTTTATAAGAACCGTTAATTAAATATTCCGTATTTAATACCGTCCAATCGGAATATTTTATTTTTGAGGCACGGAGATGTGCATCTTGCGGATTTTCAAGATAAGACAGCGGATTTACTATATGAAAATAACCGATAACGGAAAGATCATGGCGTACTACGTGAGCTAATTTTGATGCTAAAGAAGAATGCTGTTTGTATTTTGTTAAATTCTTGAAATCGGGTACCGCAATTCTAATTTTTTTTATACTCGCCTGATATATGTTAATATAAACTTTCGCGCTGGCATTATGCGGCTTAAATAAAACGCCGCAGAACGTTGCCGCTATAAAAATAAATGGATAAAAAAGTAATAGACTATGGAATTTAAATTTAGGATAATTAAAACTGATTGCACATTGTATTTTCGTAGCATCTAAGCCTTTATTTATTTTTGGAGACTGAAACATCTTTTGCATACCCTCTCATTTTTTATTAATTTATTTAATTGTAATTTTATATAATACTATATAATCTTACGCAATGTCATATTTATATAATATTTACTAATACTTAATTTATATTTATTTATATTTGCGTCAACAAATTATGTCATGTTATGCTATGTGTTGCGATACTGCGTTACGCAATGTCATAATTATACAATGTTGCAGTTATAATAAAATCTGCTTATAATATTTTTGTTAAATAAACTATTCACTCTTCAATATTTCTTTCGGGTAGAAAATAGCTAAAACACCGTTGTTGTCATTTTTGGTATTCATATACGACATAAAACCATGCGGCGGCGGAGGCAGCGGCGCAGATGATTTTACGGCTGCTATGGACTGAGCGTCAAAAAAACCGTTTCCTGACGACTTTATTAATCTTACATCGTAAATCAGACCGCCTTTCGTTATTTTAAAAGCAATTATAGCTCTAAAATGCAGATACTTAGATAAATTAATATTAAAATTCGAAATAATTACGCTTGTTATCTTGCTTATATAGCTGCCGAATCTATGAACATTGCCGGCTATCATAGAACTTTGCAGTTTACTGTAAGCGCTGTTTAATTTTATAGTTGTGCTTAAATGCGAATATACGCTGGACGATACCTGCATGGGCGGTGTATAAGCCGGCTTATGAGGAACTATTTTATGCGGCTGCGGTTTTATATGCGGGGGCGCAACAACTTTCTTTGGATAAACTTTCTTTGGATAAATCATTGATGATTTTAATTTTGCAACAGGTATAATTGTATTAGTTTTTACTGGAACAGATACAATCTTCTTCTCTATTGCAACCTTATGCTGCACAACCTTATGCTGTCTATTATGAACGACTACGGGCTTTGTGACTGCGCGTACGGTATTTCTTTTTATAGAATGTGTTAAAGCTCTTGTGGAAGCAAGCGGTCCGGGAACGGTACTTACAACGCTTACAACGACTTTTGAGCCTAACGATTGAATCTTAGATTTAAATTTTATTGAAATAAAAACCAACAATCCTATCAGGAGCACATGAAACAAGAATGATACAATATAATATTTTCCTATTCCTTTAGCTTTATCTTCATTATGCATTATATATTGCTATGATAATAATTATCAATAATCGTATTGTTAAAACTGTAAAAAAAATTTGACATTCATTTTAATATGTTAACGTATATTTTTAACGTTTTAGTACAGGATTTTTAGTTACCATGCCAATCTTGCTTATACCTGCCATTTTTACGGCGGCCATTACCCTTATAACAACGCCGTAAGGTATAGAAGAATCTGCCTTTAAAAATATTTCTTTATCGGTTCTATTTTTATAAATAGCCCGCAATTTAGAAGATAATGTCGGCAGACTGACTTTTAGCGCATTAATATAGACCTCGCGTGAACTATTTATGGAGACCACTATGGTCTTTTCAGGCGACGTTATGGCATGCGCCGATGCGGTAGGCAAATGAACTTTTATACCATGCTCAAGCATGGGCGCCGTCACCATAAATATTACCAGCAGCACAAGCATCACGTCAACAAACGGAGTGATGTTTATTTCAGCCATAAATTTATAGTTCGAAGATAAATTATTTTTTTCTTCCCTATTGTTATTTTGAACAAACACGATTAATTAATCTTTTAAAATTTGTTTTTCTACTATTGTCATAAATTCATACGCAAAATCATCCATCTCGTTGACAAGCACTCTAACCTTATTAGTATAATAATTATAGGCTATGACGGCCGGTATAGCGGCAAAAAGACCCGCTGCGGTAGCAACAAGCGAATCGGCTATGCCAGGGGCTACTACGGCAAGTCCGGCCGTTCCGGCTTTTTGAATACTTTCAAACGACGTCATGATGCCCCAAACGGTACCGAATAAACCGATAAACGGCGAAGTAGAACCTGTCGTGGCAAGAAAAGGCAAAGTCAATTCTAATTTTGATATTGAAGAAAGCTGCGATTTTTTTAAGGCTCTTTCAACCAAATGAGAACCGTTTAATTTGGTATCATACTCGCTCAAGGATTTTTCTTTATCCTCGGTGGCCATTTTCTTCAAACTGACTAATTCTTTATACGCCGACTCGAACATGGAAGCGACGGGGCTATAATCCAAATTTTTAGCGGCTGACATAACATAGTCCAATCTCTTAGATTCCCAAAAAATGTCTATAAATTCTTTATTCTCTTTTTTGGCTCTATTTAAATAACGGAGCTTGTAAAAAATAATTGCCCATGAAGTTAAAGAAAAAAAAGCAAGAATTAAAAGAACAAGTTTTACTATTATATTTGCGTCTAAAATATGAGTTAGAATGCCGAAGCTATGAATCATAAAAGTAGATTGAATTTTTATTTTGTTGAATTGACGTTGAACTTATAATATTGCCGCTATTTATTTATTTATTTCTTTATGATACAGAAACGGCTTAAAGGTTCATTTCGTTAATTTTAATTATTAAATTTATTGTAAAACTATCAGCTTAAACACGCAAATTAAACACGGACGTCTTCATCCGGAAGCATTTCAAATTGAGTACAGTCAACACCGCATTCGGGACATTCGTCAGGCGGAGTTTCGCCGTAATAAATATATCCGCAAACCACACATCTCCATGTATACATAATTAAATCACCTCACTTAACACTTTATTAATATTATTTATTTTATTTTAATCTTTCTATATTATATTTTATTATATTGCATTTTTTCATGAAATATAAAAAATATAAAAAATATAGAAAATATAGAAAATATAGAAAATGAAACCGCCTATTAAGCGCATCATTTAATTATAAATTATTATTGCCGGATTTACAATAATTATTATAAGCAAAAAAAGCTATTGACAATTTAAAATAATAACTATATATTGTTGAATGTTTGAATATTATTCTATATATTGTTGAATGTTTAATTTTTAATTTATTTTATAATCATAAAACATAGGTGTAAAAATGGACATTGCCAAGAAGGATTTAAATGTTGGAAAACCTGCAGATTTAAACATGAATTGTGAAGCGGATATTAAAAAAGACATTCTATTAAAAAATTTTAGCGAAAATGCAGTAACGGTTCTAAAAAAACGTTATTTGGCAAAAAATGCGGACGGTTCTATAATTGAAAATATTTCAGGGATGTTCGAGCGGGTTGCCGAAAACATCTCCGAAGCAGATTATAACTATAAATCCTCTAAAGAAAATATCGCAAAATTAAAATACGATTTTTACGATGAAATGTCCAATTTGAGATTTCTTCCGAACTCCCCCACTTTGATGAACGCCGGCAGACCGCTTCAGCAGCTGTCCGCGTGTTTTGTGCTTCCCATAGAAGATTCTATGAGTTCAATATTTGAAACGTTAAAAAATACTGCGCTTATCCATCAGAGCGGAGGCGGCACAGGGTTTTCGTTTTCAAGATTGCGTCCGAAAAATGACGTCGTCCATTCAACAAAAGGCGTATCGAGCGGTCCTGTTTCTTTTATGCAGGTTTTTAATGCAGCTACGGAAGCAGTTAAGCAGGGAGGCACCAGAAGAGGCGCCAATATGGGAATTCTTAATATAGATCATCCTGATATCATTGATTTTATAACCTCTAAAAAAGATACCTCAAAACTTAATAATTTCAATATATCTGTTGCAATTACCGAAGATTTTATAAATAAAGCGCTAAAAAACGAAGAATATCCGCTAATAAATCCAAGGAGCAAAGAAGTAGTAAAATATCTCAACGCAAAAGAAGTTTTAAATACAATAATAGAGCTGGCATGGAAAAGCGGTGAGCCGGGCATAATTTTTATAGACAGAATCAATAAGTTTAACCCTGTACCGTCAGCCGGTCGGATAGAATCTACAAATCCTTGCGGCGAACAACCGCTCATCCCTTACGAATCCTGTAACCTTGGTTCTATAAATATTGGAAAATTTATAAAAAAACATCCGATAAACATAAATATAAGCGATTTAAATCTCATGGGTTCCGCAGGAACGAAGTTCAATAAAACTACTTGGTCGGCAGCCGATTATTATGCAAATTTTATAGATAATTTAATAGATTGGGAATCTTTAAGAAAAACTATTCATACAGCCACCCATTTTTTAGATAATGTTATAGACAAAAATAATTATCCTCTTGACAAAATAAAAGAAACTACGCTGTCAAACAGAAAAATAGGGTTGGGTTTAATGGGGTATGCGGACACCCTTATAAAATTGGATATTCCGTATAACAGCAATATCGCATTGCAAACAGCCGAAAAAATAATGGAATTTATAAACAGCGAATCGAAAGAAAAATCTCAAGAGCTCGGAGAAATTCGCGGAAGTTTTCCTAATTTTGAAAATTCGATATGGAAAACAAACGGATATAAGGCAATGCGTAACGCGACTACTACCACAATCGCTCCGACTGGCACCATAAGCATTATAGGCGGAGCTTCAAGCGGCATAGAACCTTTGTTTGCGTTAAGGTATGAAAGACATGTTTTAGATAACCAGTCATTAATAGAAATTGATAAAAATTTAAAAGATAAATTTGAAGAACTGGGCATTTTTTCCGATGAATTAATAAATTTTATAGCAAAAGAGGGTAAATTTGACAAAAATACATACCAAAACTGGAAACATTGCAATCCATTGCCTTTAAAAATAAACCCTGAAATAAAAAATTTATATGAGGAAAATGGAGAAAAATTAGAAGAAGAAAAAATATTTGAATATTTAAATTCGGTTTTTATCACAAGTCATGATATTTTGCCTAAATGGCATGTATTAACTCAATCGGCTTTTCAAAAATATACGGATAATGCCGTCAGTAAAACGGTTAATTTTCCTCATGACGCAACCAAAGAAGACATTGAAGAAGTTTATATGCAGGCTTATAAACTTAATCTTAAGGGAATTACCGTTTATAGAGACGGTTCTCGCGAACAGGTTTTAACAACGCCAAAATCACAAGAACGAAAGACGCAAAACGGAAATAGCATTGGAAACAACAACGACAATACGGACAATAATTCCGCTGAATTTGATATTTCATCAAGATGCATGCCCATAGAGCCGAGAAAACGGCCTGATATTATTCACGGAGTGACGATAAAAACCGTGACAGGCTGCGGACCTTTGTATGTTACCGTAAATAAAGACGAAAATGGAGCTCCTTTTGAAATTTTTAATTCTATAGGCAAGTCTGGCGGCTGTGCCCAAAGCCAGACAGAATCTATAGGCAGAATGGTCAGTATGGCATTGCGCTCAGGAATAGATGCCGAAGAAATTATAAGCCAGCTAAAAGGAATAAGATGCAATCAGCCTTACGGATTTGGAGAAAATATTATTTATTCCTGCGCAGATGCTATAGGCAAGGCTCTTGAAAAAAGCTTAAAAGAAATGATATATCCGAAAAAACAAAATTGCGGCTGCAACGATTTAACTATTAATATTATAAATAAAGATAACGGCAATAACCTCAATTATAATAACGAAAAAGGTAATATTAATGCATCGGGTTTAAACGCTCAATTTAGAGGGGCATGCCCATCCTGCGGCGGTTCAAATCTTAAACATGCCGAAGGCTGTACCGTATGCTTAGACTGCGGCTATTCCGACTGCGGGTGATACGCATGCAAACCATACCGCATGATATAATATAACTTATTAATAATAATAATTAATATTACAACAAAGGATAAAAATATCAGGCAGACCGTACGATTAAATGTAAGATTTAATTTTTGTATTTAAAATTCCCGTGACTATTTAGATGAATAGATATAAATAAAATCCCTGTTTAATCTCTTGCTATCAAATGATTATGATATGCTGTTAAGAGTATTAAACAGGGATTTTTCTTCCAGGGGGATGGAAATTATAAAATCATGATTGTTTTTAAATTAATACGCCGTTCCGTAAAGGATTAATTTTTTTAGCGAACCCTGAATGGAGCCAGGCATCCCCATATGCTGCATAAATGCCCACATTCCTGCATCGGAAAAATAATATTTCATTCTCCACATTTCGCCCAATATTCCGATATTAGTATAGTTTCCGTCACGATATACTACAATTTCAATAGGGAAAGCCGAACTATGGTCTATGCCCGGATTTTTATACGTTTTTGTAGCCCTTACTCCGCTGTCTATTGTAATACTGTGTCTTTCCGTAGAATTTCTTGTTAGTCCCACCTCTATAAAACCAGATGACGGATCGTTTATTTCATAAGCATAATGCCACCTGCTTTTATTGATTTGAATTCCTTTTCTAACTAAAGCGGCGACACCTTCAAGATTTGCATTTGTGCTTCCCGAATAATTTTGAACAACAACAACGCTGCCGGGAAAAGAACCGCCTCCTATACCGCCTGGAAATCTGCCCGCTCTCATAGGACCATATTGAGTGTTTGATGCCGTACCCCCTACCGCTGCTCTAATTGCACTTTTAATCTTATTGTTTATCTTGGCTGCATAAGTAACGTATGAATTTCCTGAAAACGTCCTTGCAAGAGCCGGAAGATTTACCATACTTACAACCGTTCCATGCGTGGGGGTTGTATAGACGCTCACTCTGAGCGGCAAACCGAATGCTGCAACCGGATTTTTACCGTTATCCGTCATATACGCGTCATAAGATTTATTATTAGCTACAACTACGGTAGATATGTGAGAATCTCCCTTGGGAAGAGAAATTTTTTTTACGGAAATCACATTCCATCCTATATTATTTAAAGCATTTTTAACTTTACCCACAACAGACGAATAGCTGCCTCCAACATTTACGGCAACATTTGTAAAAACCCCGTAAGTAGCGGCATGAGATTTTATACTGCTAAACGAAATAATAAATACGCTCAGCATAAAAATAAAGAGCGACTTTCTAAATAATTTTAAACCCATAATACACTTTCCTCTTTTAATTTTTGTTAATGTGATTGTTAACATTATTAATTATTATTTTTAACTAAAATGAATATTTAAAAATAATATTTAGTTTTTATCATATTATAAAATGTAAGTCAATTATTAATTTACATTAAATTAATATAATATCTGCATAGTTAAATATGTATATAATTCAATAATCGGATGTTAAATAGCGGGGTTATAAAGACGAATATAGATTAGATATAGTTGAGTTATTAGGTTATAAAGACGGATATAGATTAGATATAGTTAGATAGTTATGTCAGATAATAATTATAGATTATAATTATAAAAATAAATATAGATAAATATAGATTAGATACAATTAGATAAGATAAAATAAGATAAAATAATAATTATAGATTATAATTATAAAAATAAATATAGATTAGATATAATTAGATAGTTAGATAATTAGGTCAGATAATAATTATAGGTCATAATTATTATGAAAGTAATTCATTGGCATCTTCCTTGGTAGGAATACCTACATATGAAAGTTTGCCGTCGATAATGGTTGAAGGCACGCTTCTTATATATAAACTGATAGATATTCGTCTGCCTTCAGGTTCTGAAACGTCAATCAGCCGATAAGTAAAATCCTTCCTTTCATCAAGCAGCGTTTTCCAGACTCTGTCGGCGGGAACACACTCTTCGCACCATTTAGAGACAAGCAATATTACTTCATGTTTAATTGCTTTTTTGTTTTCATTAGCGCTGCCGGCAGTGCCGCCGATATCATCATTGCCGTTTCTATTTACACCGCTATTTTCATTATTGCTATTCATTTTTTTTAATATAAACTATAAAATTTAATTAATTAATGCAATACCTTTATTATTTTATATAAATATCCAACATTTTCATTATGCCGAAATTACTAATATTATATAGGCCAATATTTTGTAATAATAAAACAGTTATTATATTTTATTTATTTGCAGGCCTATTTGTTTGCATATTTGCAAAATTAATACCGTAAAAATTAACACGGCAATAGAGGTCTCGTCTCATTGGCTGGAACACCTCATGCATTGAATCTGCTCTTTTATAATTTTTTCTCTGTAGAGCTCAATGGCTTCTTTCCCTGTTACAAGAAATTTGAGTTCATCTAAATTAGAAGCTTTAACTTTTGTAACCCAACCATCGGTATAAGGAAGTATATTTAATAAAAGAGGGTCGTTCAAAAGCTTTTCGTTGACTTCTATTATTTCACCTGAAACTGGCGACGGAATTGGTCCAACCCATTTTCCGCTTTCTATCGTAGCCGTATTTCCGCGTCTATTAACCATTGTTCCTGTTTTTTTAAATGTAACATGAAGAATTTTCCCCGCCTGAGTCTGAGCAACATCGGTCATTCCTAAAATCACTATATTATTATCCACAGGTTTGGCCCATGTATCTTTTTCCGTATCGTAATAAATGTCTTCCGGTAACTCGCATCCTTGAACTTCAGCCATAAACATCTCCAAGTTTATATTTTATTATATTTATTATTTATAATATTATTATAAATATAATAATTCTTCATTTTAAATATTTATGTGATTTTTATCACTGATATTTATATTATATATGATAAAATTTAAAAATGAATTAATATAAAACTAATATAACTAATTATCTTACAATATAACTAATAATCTTAACTTATATATATTTATATATTATATAATAAATATAGAATAGAATATATAATAATATAATTTAAAATATTGTATCAGAATTAATCAAATTTACAAAATTAAAAAATAAAAATAATAAATTCGCAATTGATAATGACAGCTAACATTTTATTAATATTGCATTTTAATATTGAATTATAATATTGCATTATAATATTGCATTATAATTATAATATTACTTTATAATAGGAGAACATTATGGATACAATGCTGGATCCGATAGACGCATTAAAAAGCGATCATGAAGCAGTGAGGGTCGTTTTAGGAAATCTTGACGGTTATTTAAAAAAGATAGGGGGTCAAATATCCGATTCTCTAAGGAAAAATCTAATAAATCAGCTTCACGAAATTACTTCTTTTATTGATAAAGACCTTGAAATACATTTTAAAAAGGAAGAAAACGCTTTATTCCCAGTCCTTGGAAATTATATAGGAACAGAAACAGGACCGATTCACGTAATGCTTTTGGAACATGAACAGTCAAGACAGCTTTCTAAAGAATTTAAAGATGCTATAGCAGAATATTCAATAGACGGCACGTACGAAAAAATCGTATCTGAAGGAGACAATCTGGTACAACTGCTATCGGAACATATAGAAAAAGAAGATAATATATTGTTTAATATGGCAGAAATGCAATTAAGCAATGAAGAAAAAAATGAAATTATGGACAAAATGAGGACCGTTAAATAACCCGATAAAAAATGAGGACTATAAAAATGCAAACTGAAAAATTAAAAAAAGTAAAATTAGACGTAAGGGAAGATATAGCAAGAGGGGACGACCCTTTTCAAAAAATAATGGGGGCGGTAAACTCTCTTAAAGACGGTGAGGCATTGGAGGTCATTAACAGTTTTGAACCTTTTCCGCTTTATTCCGTACTTAGAAACAAAGGATTTGAACATACCGCAAAACATTTTGACGGCGGATTTGAAATTACTTTTTATAAAACAGATAATCACAAAAACGAATCTGCCTCCGATGAAGATTGGAAAAATGAAAATAATTTCAATGACAATGATTTAAAAAAACTTGCCCACTGCAAAGAAACTGAGCTTGATGTTAGAGAATTAGAACCTCCGCAGCCTCTTTTGAAGATTTTCGAGATTATTGAAAATATGGATAAAGACAAGGCATTATCAATAATTCACGACAGAAAACCGATACATTTGTATCCGAGACTAAAAGATGCAGGATTTAAATTTTTAACAGAAAACGCCGGAAACGATTTGTATTCCATAAAAGTTTGGAGAAATTAGAAATTTAAAATTAAGAATAAATTAATTGGATTTTAAACAACATAATTCCTTAAAACTAAAATAACTTCCGGAATTGTTTATTTAAAACTTGCCAAAATCATTTCAGCGGTCAGAAGGAATTGTAAATATTATAATAGTCAAAAGGGATTGTAAATATTATAATAGTCAGAATGAATTGCAAATATTATGAGGCTGTAAAAGACATTTTTCAGGCATTTTTTTCCATAATTAATAAATTCATGAAAAATATTAACGAAGCTGCAGCCAGTATTCCGGATAAAATCCTTATTAAACTGACATCTGTAATAAGTAAAGCAAAAGACGCCGCCGGAATAGCCGCTATAAATAATATTGCATCAAAATATTGAAGATACTTTTTTTGCATATTACTTATTAAACCTTTATAAGTTCCTTTTTTAACCTTTTCGAATTTTTTAAGGCTTATGAGGAATGGAAATATTTTATGCAAGAAACCTATTATTACCATACCTGCATAACCAAATAGTCCGATAAATCCAAACGCATAATAAATACCCTGATTCTCGGCTATTGCTCTTGCCGGCAAAAATAATATTAGATTTCCGACAAAAACCGCGGACAATAAAAAAATAATACCGGCATACAGGTAAAAAATTGTAATATCCAATTTTTTCTTAATCCTGCCGTTCATTAATGTGTAAAATTCAAAAGAAAATAAGATTATTCCTCCAGATAACAAAAAATCGCCTATATAAAAGAGATTTTGCCCAAATGAACTATAAAAACCGTTTACTATCGACGATATTATTATCAAAATTATTCCTAAATTTAATAATACAAAATCTGTTATCCATATAAAATGTCCGGGCTTTTTTGTCATATAAAACATAGGAAGCAATCGGTAAGATATTGCAATAAACAGCATAACGACAACACCGCCGGACATAATATAAATATGACTCGTTAAAAAATTAAAAATATATCCGCCTATTATGTTGCTATAATAAAAAGAAACAGCCATATATGCGCCTGCGGAAAGCCCGATAAAAAGATATATATAAGCAAAAAGAATACCAAGAGCTGTGTAATCCCATTTTTTTATTTTCTTCAAACTTATCATAATATTTAAATCATAAATAAAGACGGCTATAAATAAAAGCACGCCACCGGACGCTATTAGCCCGGCATTAAAATAATGCATTCCAGCAATAAAAATTATAAGAGCTGCGGTATAGCCGTAATAAACGTAATAAAATATTTTATCAAAGGCTATCTTTACGCCTAGCGCCACAGGAATCAACATATACGAAGCGCCCATTATTACCATGAGAAGGAAGCCCAGCGTGAAAATATGGGTAAGGGCAATAATTTTTGTATTCATAAAGAAATAAGTCAGAAAACTGTTTGAATCAATCATCATATAACAAAAAAACAGTATTAAAAATATAGATGCCGTCTTAATATGCTTTAAAGCAATGCTGACAGAGCTATCTCCGGAATTCATTATTTGTTCTCCTAAATATATATTAAATATATATAATATAATTATTTATCACTATTAATTATCTATTTTGAAGCTTTTTTATGACATCAGGTTTAAGCATAGAATAATTCCATTCCGGTTCCCATACAATATTGACTTCTGCATCTTTCACGCCTTCGATTTTTTTTAAAGATTCCTCTACTTCAAATTTTAAAACATTGCTCAACGGGCATCCTCTTGACGTTAGGGTCATATTAAGAACTATTTTCTTATTTTGTTCGTCAATTTTTATATCATATATCAACCCGAGGTCAACAATGTTAATTTCAAGCTCCGGATCTACAACGCTTTTTAAATTTTCTAAAACGCTTTCTTTTATAAGCATAATCACACCGCTGTTTTTAATTTTTTTAATAATATTTTAAAGATATTAAAGATATTTAAAGAATATTTAAAGAATATTTAAAGAATATTTAATAATTGTTTGCAACTGCAATAATTGTTTGCAACTGCAAATGCTAAATATTCGCGCTTTTTGCATACCCTTATATTTATTATATTATAACAATAAAAATAAAAATAAATTGATTATTGTCACAATTTTTTTTTATTTTTTGCCTGCTTGACATCTGCGATAATTTTAGATAGTATAAATAATAAAGCGGTACTGCAATATATTTCTTCTATATAATTACATTAACCATAAATAATATTAAAACAAACATTATATCTAAATAAAATTGAATAAAATAAACATTAAATATTAAAATGGAGAATTTATTATGAATTTAATATCTGAAAGATTAAAAAATATAGATC
>JAKAQK010000210.1 GCA_021822625.1 bacterium
GCGGGATTAAGATTAATCCAATAAATATCGCCTCTTTTAAATAATTCCATCGCTGATTGTATGCTCCCATTCGGCAGTTATTTTCTTATCCTCTTTTTTTGTAGCGATATATCCTTCTTGAAGCAATTTTATAAGTTTTTGTTTTTTTTCTTTGTCTAAATATTCCCTTATGGCATTAGATATAAAAGCAGACTTATTTTTTATGCCCTGTATATCCTTAGCTACATCTAACGGCAAAGTTATATTAAATCTTTTTGTATTCATCATACACCTCTTTTTGTATTTATCATACACATCAATAATGTATTAATAATACATTATTATTTAATATTTGTCAAGTATTTTTCTTTCAACCAAACCTAAACACCCCCGCCGCTACCAAAAACAAAACCGGCACGAAAGCAAAATGAAACGCTTTTACCCTGCTCTTATCGAACAAGCCGTCTAATCTTGCGCTGAAATAAGTTATTAGCTTTCCTAATATTATAGTGCAAATAGAAATAATAATTATATTTTCTATTCCGACGAACGCCCCTATCGCTCCAGCGGTTAATATATCGCCTGCGGCGTAAGCACCGAGCCTTGTTATGTCGATTAGGGCAAACAAGCCTAAACCTACGCCTATCGCCTCAAAAACGCCGATAAGGGGCTTATTAAAGGTATAGGCGAATAATACGCCCGCAAGTATCAGAAATAAAGGAATAACCGCCGATATTCTTTCAAAAAGCATATCGGTAAAAGACATTAAAATTAATCCTGTAAACAAGACAAGGTATTTTAGGTTTAAACCGTCCGGGATAATTAGACGGCGGGTTAAAATTGCGGTTTTAACGGTAAAATAAATATCGGTAAAATTGCGCGAGAAAAAAGGATACAGGATAAGAACGCCGGCAAGGACAGCAAGGACGGGGAGAATAAATATGCGCTTGGAAAGGGCGAAATTAAACATTAAATTATCTTTTTAGTTTCATTATCTTTTGTAGAGTATCAATAACTTTTGGAACTTACATCCTGAACTCTGACGTATAACTATTTGTAATTATTAATATTTTATGCAACTTATTTTTTTATGTATGCGTTTTTGTATTTATATCTTAATCTCAATCTTTTATTCTCAACTTTCCATTCTTATAAACACAAAACTTGTTTAAGATATTATCTGAAAAATCTTTTAAAATAATTTTTACAATATCTACTTTAAGGATTGATTTTGCATCTTCTAACCTGAGTAATAAAACGCCTGCATGAGAAAGCTTTGAATTATAAATTAATTCCCCAAAATCTTTATCCATTGTTAAAACCATTCTCTTTTCCGAAACGGCAATATTCAAAATTTCAATATCGCTCATGCGGGGATCTATATCGCGAATGCATTTTATATCATAACCTTCGACCAGCAGAAAGTCTTCTACCTTTTTACCAACCCCTACATCTATTAATAATTTAAGTCTTTTTTTAATCACTTTAATTTTATTGGGCAATTGCGAATATCTGTTCTTCTTTCACAAGTTCTGCGGCATAAATTAATGCCGCCTTGATATCATCGACCTCTAATTCAGGATAGTCTTCCATAATATCATTAACGGAGATGTCTGAAGCTAATGCGATTAAAATTTGTTCTACGGTAATTCTTAATCCCCTCAGGGTCGGTTTGCCAACCATAACCTTTGGGTTGACGGTAATTCTATCTAAAAGTTTGCGCTTTTCCATATTAAAATTCCTCCTTCTTGTTTTTGACTTTTATTATATCTATTATATATTGGGATAGCTTTATTTTCAAGCCCGCATAGATATAAATTTAGCACATCTTCCGCTTCAGATGCGATTGGAGCATCTGCTAAAAATTCAAACTCTTTTGTTTCTCTCATGGTTTTATTCCTACTAAATCCAATAATTGTGATATATTTGGCATATTATATTCTCTCACAAACCCGTTATCTCCAAGATAAAACCTAATAGAACCTTTATTGAGTAATGTTTTAAATAAAATTATAGGCTCTAATAATTTTTTTCTCAAAAGAGTATTTCGGTCTACCTGGGATGGCAAGGGAAGATTATCGAATATTATATTAATCCAATTCTTAGGATGATTATGAAATATAATTACCTCGTTTTTTGGTGCCTGCGATACGTATCGACTTAAACGGTCTTCAGTTCTAGGATCAAGCTTCACTGAATTATTATCCCCTATAACATATTCAACTTGCGATATATCAGTTCCTATACCCCTTTTCACACCATGTCCAATAATCAAGTATTCTACTTCCAAATTTTCGGTAAAATCTAAGCATCCGCAAAGAAAGGCATTCCTGATTAATGGTTTTTTTAGCGTTATTAATTGATTTATAGAATTGCCTTCAATTGTTTTTCTAACAGGTTTAACACCTTTTTCATGTTGTTTTTTAAAATAGGCAGGGTTTGAATCAAATAAAGAAGATATATTTGCGTCTATTATGTCTAATATTATTTTGCGAGTGTTCATAATTTTAGATAAACCTTTAAAATTTTATAAATTTTTTAATTTTAATTACCCTTTCGCCGTAAATAGTGCTTGTGGGCATCCAGCCTATTTCGGGGGGTTCTGATAAAAATAACGTCTGTTTCCAATTGTTTTCTCCCATGGATTTATTTTAATAATTTATTTATATTTTTATTATTAGTAAAGTTTAACAGATTTCTATGACTAAAGAAGTTTAATTTTAAAAAATATGCCTTAAAATGTAAAATATGGTTTTATTATATTTTTGCAAAAATAATATTTATAATTATATATTATAGTGCTAAATTTTTGAGCATTTTTTTGAAAATATTTTAAATCATTATTGGCAACAATTTTTTTAATATCGTTAAGTCAGTTAAGGTAAATTATTTAAAAAAATTCATTAACTTCATTTAAATATATTTTGCGTATCTCATCAATTGTACTTTCAGAAACTTTTTTGTTAAAATATTTATTAAAAAGAACTAAATAAGACTTCATATAGCCATTAGTATTTTT
>JAKAQK010000211.1 GCA_021822625.1 bacterium
TAAGCGCCGTAAAATTTTTCTATTTCTTTCCTCTTTTGTCTATAACTATTTTTGAACCGGATGAATTTTTTGCTTTTAATTTTAAAGCTGATGTTATTTCGCTTATTTCACCGTAATGAGATACTCTTTTGTTAATATCCGGAATTATTGCCACCGAAAGCGACATTAATGGGATTTGCCTTAAAACGTTAGATCTGTCGTAAGTTTCTATGTAACCGTTGGATTTATCCGTTTCATCATAAAAAGACGGTATTATTTTGTCAAAATTTGAAATTATATTGCTGCAAATTTCTACAATATCATCTGGATTAGAAATAGCTACAAAATCGTCGCCGCCTATGTGTCCTACGAAAACTTCCCTGCCGTGCCTTTTGCGATTTTTTGAAATATCATAAACGGTCGAAGCTATAAGTCTTGAGGTTAGCATTATTATTTCATCGCCGCTTAAAAAGCCGTATTTATCGTTATAAGATTTAAAATTATCAATATCGATATAAGCGAAAGAACAGTTTATATTGTGTGCTATCCTTTTTTTTACTTCGTTGATTATAGATGAATTTCCTGGTAATTTTGTCAGCGGATTGGCATCTAATTGAGTTCTTGAAAACAGCAGAGATATTTTTACTTTATAGAGCAGTTCATTTTTTAGCAGAGGCTCTTTTACGTAGTCTTTCATTGCGCAACAGTCTAAATCTATAATTTTTTTAAAATTAAAATTGCGGGGCAGAATAAAAACTAATGGTATATTGCTGATAATATTATCTTTCTGGATATTATCGGTCATACCGTAAATATCATGATAAACGGCATAGCAATCTTTTTTTGAAGACGTGCGGCCGCAGTTTTTATCGGAAAACGATGAAGAAGGGGCAGAGTTTGAAACCGTTGGTTCTGCGGCAATAGAATAATCAGAAAATTTTTTATATTGCTCTTGTCCGGTGTTATTAATATTTTTGCCGCGAACTTTATTTTGGATATTTTCGTTTTCTATTTTATTGATACGTACGGCATTTAAGTCTGTTATTTTATTGTCTATATCCGGTTCTCCAAATATTTCATATCTTAAATCCACTAAAATAAGAGAAGGAGGAGACACGTAAACAGAATAGTAAGCCTGATTTATAGATTCGTAAAATTGCAGGCTGTAATCGGAGAGCTCTTTAGTAAAATATTCCGTAAGTTCAAATTCTTTTTTTGAAACAATAAAAATAATATCTTTAGTTTCATGCATTTTATTTTAACAATAGTAAGTTTTTTAGTTATCTTAGGACATTTCTTATTTTAGAGACTAATATATTTCTTCTGTTTCTATAAATTATCGTGAGCAAATTTAATGTAAGAAGCTAAAAATTGCAAAAAGCTATAAAAAATAATCTTAGTTAAAAACGTTTAATTCATCTTTAAAATAATAAATTTCTTCAATAATTTTTTTTAAGAAATCTAAATCTATAGACAATATCTCTATTATTTCATTTTTAATTTCCTCAATATAAATGCTGCCTGAAAAACCTATTCCAAGGGATTTAGTCAGAATGTCAGATAAATTGACTATCGCAGTTTCAATCACATAATTATTAGAGGAAGAATATGTTTTGTTCTTATTGTCGGCTATTGATTTTACATTATAATCTTTAGTTATATTCTCATTTTTGTATAACATCATAAAATCGTGATGAAATCTAATAGGCGTATAAATAGAAGCGGGATAATTCCATGATTTCGTTAAATAATATCCGACGTCGGCGTGAGATATATCTAAAATTTCCTTTTCTGCTACTGAATAGACTTGTTTCTTTTCTTCAGCTAATTTGATTATAGAGTTAAAATCGTCTCTAAATTTTATTGCTATAATAAGTTTACCTATATCATGCAATAAACCGGCAGAAAATACCAAATCTTCATCTATAAACTGTTTCTTCCCATTTATCTGTTTAGCAATATATTTTGCCGTTAATCCGCAAAACAGACTGTGTTCCCATAACCCTTTCATTGTATCTTTCATTAATTCAAAAACCGAAGATGTAATTATAATGCTTTTTAATGTGTTAGAACCGAGAAGAACGAGAGCAAGATTTAAATTATAAATCCTTTGCGGAAAACCGTAAAAAGGAGAATTTACTATTTTAAGTATTTTCGCAGACAAACTCATATCTTTTGTCATTAAATTGCCGATATAATTAACGGATACGGTGTCGTCTTCCATTAAGCTATTAATTTTGTAAATAACCTCCGGCAACGAAGGAATATTGTCAGTCATTTTAATAGCGCTCATTATTTCATCAAATTTATCTTTCATAATTAGTAAGCTAATTAACCTTGATATTCTTGAATTATGACTTTTTTTATAATATTTTTAATATCGTCCATTAATTTTATATTATTGACGAGAATAAACCTTTCTTCAATATCCGATAAATCATTTTCCATTGTCCTGCCGTTAAGATAAGAGTTGATGCCTTCATCCGCCAAGCCGCTGTTAGTATTAATATATACGTAATATATATGCTGTTTTTTTATTTGATTAATAATTGGAGCGGTTAAGATAGACCCCTTAGATAATAATACAATCCCGTTATCCAACACAATGCTTTTAGCTAAAACATCCCCTTCGGAAACCTCTTCAATTTTTATTCTTTTCATTTATATCGATAATATTTTTTGATGAATTTACTTTTACTATTATATTAAACTCAGGTTAAACGTTAAAACGGCTGTTGAATTTTCTCAACACTTATTATATCATAGTTACTATGACTTATAATCAATTAGCATATAGCATATAGCATATAGCATATAGCATATAGCATATAGTAATTACAGTATATAACTACTATAGTATATCTTAATATTTTAATAAAGTAAAAATATTTACGGCGAAAAACATATCTATAATATAATTACAGCTATAATTATAACTATAATTACAACTATATATAATTACAGCCTTACAATATTGTTATTAAGTAAAAATATTTACAGCAAAAAGGTCAT
>JAKAQK010000212.1 GCA_021822625.1 bacterium
ATATTAAATATAAATGCTCTAAATACTATATATAACACATAATAATAGGTTATACGAGAGACGTTATGGAGTATTTTCCGTGTCCGAAAGTCGTGTTTTTTCCGATATGCGTCAATTCGCCCAGCCTGATAATCCATAAATATTCATACGGGACTTTTTCGAAAGATAAATCTCCTATGAAACCGCTTAATTTCATATGAGTTTTCTGCCTATTGGAATATCTGTCTAAAGAATACCATTTTAATGATTTTTTGGAATTTATAGCCATTGATTTTTCTATATAATAATTGAAATCTAATTCTAATTCAGGTTGCGATTCTTTTTGCGATTCGTTATGCGGGATAGATTTATCTGTATCGTCAACATTGTGGTTAATGCAATGGAAAAAATTTAAATTAGTTATTCTTCTTAAAGCGTTTCTGATATACATATGAAATTCCGGTTCCGAAACAAGCTTTTCGTTGAAAATAATTCTGGTCGGCGTTATAAATTTTAAATTAACGGAAAAATTTTCGTTATTATTTTCTTGAATGAAATCATCGATTGCATAAAAACCGTTCAAAGGTTTAAGCTCGTCGTTTTTATAATAATATAACAATTCGCCGTCTTTATCGTTCACTATTTTGGTGATTATAAACTTACCTTTTTTTTGCCTGCCTATACCTTTTTTTCCCGCAAGTCCAAAAGAATATGCAAAATATGGAAATAAGGAAATTGCCTGTCCTATCAGTATTAACGAAAATTTTATTATTTCGTTTTTTTTGTAAAAATTTTTTTGGTCCAGAGGCGGTTCTATTACATACGGGTGGGGAACGGCTGAATAATTGCGTAATTTCTGAGAATTCGACGGCGGCGGAGAATCGAATACTTTCTTAAACATGCAAACTTTATCAAAACTGCAGCTGTTGCATTCGCCCGTATGCGATATGCACATAACGTCTTTGAAAATATGTCCGAATACGCCTCTGAAAGTAGAACCTTTATATTCGGGAAGAAAAACGTCGTTTTCGGCTTTGATTTCAAAGTTAATTTTTGCGGCCTTGAAATCTTTAAAGATTTTTTTTATATCCGATAAATTATTACTAACTTTAACCATAAAAGTAATATAGCATATTAAAAGATTTTTTAAAACTTAAAACAACGTTGTTTAACGATGAAAAATATTTTAAATTTTATATAATTTATTTATTGCAATAGCTATTTTCATTAATATATAATCTAATATAAAACGAAACAATGAACTTTAATACTCAATAAAAAAAACTTAAACCTTTCGAACATGTCATGATGACTGTAAAATACGCAAGAAAAAGGTGTCAGATTTATTTTACGCATACGAAAAGAAACAATTAGCTATAAAAGATTTTGCGCAAAATTAATCTGACACCTTTTTCCAATGCAGGGTTAATATAGAGTTTCGTAAATAAGGAGATTTTTATATATGCTTGAATTAGACCTGTCTTTAAATAGCGAAGAAATATATAAAGGAGTGGAAATTGATAGTTTTGGAGGACGCAAGTCTTTCACGGTTAATCAAGAAAATTTAGATATTATAGGTAAAAATATTACCGAATATATAAAAAGGCGGAAAGAAGAATATAAAAACAAAGACGAAAAGCTAAATTCCGAAAATGAGAAAAATGGAGATATTACTGCAGCCGGAGGTTTTAACGATTGCGTCGTTTTAACCGGTGCTACCGCTATTCCTGTGTATTTAGTAGCATTTCACATAGTGGTTCATAGTTTTCACGAAGTAAAGTATAAAAACGAAATGTATGAAGTAGTAGTTGCTAAACATTAATATATTAATAAGTTTTTAACCTATGAAAAAAAATAATATTTTTAAAAAAATTAAAAATAATTGGCAAGCTTGGTTTAGCTTGGCGCTTTATATTTCGGCTTCCCTTGTATTAATAAGCGCAATATCTACATATTACGACGATTTTTTAAATTTAATATGGAACAATAGTGTATTTAAATTTTTGTTAAGCGTCGGTTTATTATTTATCCTTCTTATTTTAACGAATAAAGCCAGAAAAAGATTTTCAAAAATATCTATTCCCACGGAAAGAGATCTCGTTGAGCGCAGCTTTAAAGCTTTAATACTGCCTGTTTCTAAGGCAAGGGTAGAAATATTATCTGTAGATACAAATAACGATGTAATTAACATTAAATATGAAGATAAAGAAATATCTATAAATAAAAATACAATCAATAAAATTTTAAATTCAGAAGATAATGAAGTTAAACGTGAGAATTACGCAAATTTTAAAAATTGGCAGCCGCCTTTAGTTTCTATTTTAAGGAATTTAAAAATAGATAACGAGAAGGGCGGGATCGAACAATTATGGCTGTTAGGCTCCGCCGATACGGCGGTGAATCCTAAAAAAAAGCAAAATGAAAGCGGCAATAGCGATAAATCAGATGAAAAACCCAATATAACAAAAGGGTCGGCACGCGAATTAAAATTTTTTGTTCAAATTCTATTATTTTTTTTCAAAGATAAATTCGATATATATGTTTTTGACTATAAGAGTGACGAAAAAATAAAAATAGACGAAAAAAATCTAAATATTCTATCGGATGAAAAAATTATCGATAATATTGCGGTAGATTTCAACGATTTTGGAAAAGTTCACGAAACGTTTAAAAGAATAATTTCGAAAATTATAGAAACTGCTAAGGAAGAGAATGAGACTTGTTCGTCGCAGAAAAGGATCAAGGAACATGAAATAGCTATAGATATTACCGGCGGACAAAAACCTATAAGCGTAGCGGGGGCTGTATCTACGCTGGAATATAAAACCAAAATAATCTACATAGATACAAATAATATACCGAATATTAAAGAAATAGACGCGACTATAGAAAACGAGCCCGATCTTTAAAAGTATTTATCTAAAAATTACTTATTAAAATATTTTCGATTTATGATAAAATTATATTGTTATATTTTATATCGAAAAGAAAT
>JAKAQK010000213.1 GCA_021822625.1 bacterium
AAAGAGTAATAGAAGATTTGCGCTACAGATATTCTAAAGAAAAAAATAATCTTAATATTACCGTCAGGAAAGGGACGCCTTGCAGGGAAATAACGGACTTCATAGAGCAGACCGATAAAAAGCTGCTGGTTATAGGTTATAAAGGTGAAGCTAAAGAAAAATTTAAAGAAATATTTCTCGGAAGTACGGCTCAAAGACTTATCGGAGCATTACCATGTTCAATCCTTGTAGTTAAATAAGTAGTTAAATAAAATATACAATATAAAATCCTAATAATGGCGACGGACCCGCTTAAAAAATTTCATAATGAAAATTGGCATACACCTGAGGGCAGGCTTGTCAGAGAGTTTGTTTTCGGCATCAACGACGGATTAGTTACTACAATCGGTTTTGTAGCCGGCGTTACAGGCGCCCTTGTAAATACCAGAATAGTCCTTATGTCTGGCATGGCAGAGGTTGTAGCCGGTACTATATCCATGTTTTTCGGCGCTTATCTTGCTACAAAATCTCAGAATGAATTTTACATGAAAGAAATCAACAGGGAAAGAAGAGAAATAAAAGAAGACCCTGCTCATGAAGAAGAAGAAATATACGAAATATATCAGGATAAAGGATTCACGGTTGAAGAGATTAAACCTATTGTAAAAAGATTGATGTCTGACAGACGGCTGCTGCTAAGTTTTATGGTATCTGATGAATTGGGTATAGGAAGCGATTATCATGAAAACCCTATAAAATTGGCTTTATATACCGGAGTTTCTTTTTTAGCAGGCGGAATACCTCCGCTGCTGCCTTATTTTTTTATTAAAAACTCGTCCATTGCCGTATTCATTTCCATTTTGTTATCAATTTTCGTGCTTATCTTTACCGGACTTGCAAAATCTAAAATAACAAAAACAAAGCCGTTTAAAAGTGCGATGGAAGTTGTTGTGATAGGCGGCATCGCAGCTGCAATAGGATTTATTGCGGGAAGATTCATCGCATTTTATTAACCGCAGCGGTTAAGCAAGTCTAATTAATATTTTTTCGCAAAAGCTCCAAATAAAATTGCTGCCGTAATTATCATCGCCGCAACGACCGAATAGGCTGAAAGATAATTATAATAGCTGAAAACAAAGCCTATGACGGCAGGTCCTAAAACGAATCCTAAGTCGCTCAATGTCCTGTAAATTCCTATTGCTTCTTCATAATGTATTTTATCGACGCTATCCATAAGATACAAATTCCTTGCCGGTCCAGAAAATCCGCCTCCAGCGCTTAATAATAGAATTGAGGCGATAAATCCGTCTAAATTATTAAATATTATAAACCAGAGTATGCCTGAGGCAGAAATAGCAAAAGATATTACTATTGACCTCTTTATGCCTAATTTATTAATAATCCTGTCCGAGTAATATGTCAGCGCTACGCCTATTAATGCAGATATTGATACAAGAAGCCCTATATAAGCCTGGTTTATATGTATTATGCCTACCCCTACCAGTGGTACAAGCTCTCTTCTCGAGCCTATTCTTGAAAAGAAAAAAGAAAAGGTTAATAAACATAAAAGCATAAAACTTACATTTGTTATTAAATTTATATATTTTTTTTTCTTATTTATTTTTTCGAATTCATTTGTTAGGTTAGATTTTGCGATATCTTTGCTATTTTTATTAATCTCTGTTAATATATTGTTCTTACTAATTTTATCTAATTCATTTATTGTGTCAGCTTTACTAATTTTATTAATTCCATTTATTGTATTTGCTTTATTTATTCTATTTGCTTTATTAATTTTGGCTGCATTTTTTTCTTCTTTTTCTTCTTTTCCGGCTTTTTCCGCCATTGTTAGCGGTTCATTTTCTTTTCCTTTATACTTTTCTTTTCCTATATTTTCTTCTTTTTCTCCATTGTAAAACTTTTTCAATAATTTTCTATTATACAATGAAATTGAAAAGCCTATAAGCATTAATATTGCGTATAGCAGAAAGGCGCTTTTAAAATGAAATTTGAAAGCAACGGCAGCGCCGATGAAAGGCGCAAGTCCCATAGACAGCCGTCTTGCTATCATATATTTACTTAATACTTTTGCTCTTTTTTCATCTTTATAAAGATGTTTTGTGAGCATTATCATCGAAGACGTATTAATAATTCCAGAACCGAATCCCTCTAAAAATCTAAATATAAACAATTCACCGTAAAAAGTGGAAAAATAATATCCGACGGCTCCAAGTAAAATCATAAACATGCCGACATGCATAAACTGCATTTTAAATTTTTTACTTAATATGCTGACCGGTATATTAATCAAAATACGCGCTAATCCGAAAGAGGCGATTATTAAACCTATCGTAACTATACTTGCGCCGAGACTTTTAGCGTATAAAGGCAGAACTACCGTATTTAACCCAAGCCCGAAATCTGCTAACGCTATTGTAGAAAGTATAGCTATAAGTAAAGATTTTGTTGCTTTATCCGAATCGCTTGCTATATTAATTTTTTTTGCCATTCATTGTTGTTATTGTTTATGAGTTTATGAAGTTTTCAATGTAAATAAAAATAAATATGATAAGTATATAGCTGTGTAATTAGCCGATTTATAAATAATAAATATGCAGTTGTATAATTAACTAATTAAAACGATTAACAGATAAATATTTTTTTAATTGCAATATTAAAAAATAATCAATAATGATTAATGACGATAAAGCCATATAAAATATATGTTTGTATATAAATAATAACATGAAATAATGTTAGAAGTTATTAGAGATGATACACTAAAATGACTTAAAAGTCAATTGTTGTATATCGTTATATATTTAATTTGGAGTTCATCTTTTGTTAGTTTGAAAAGTGTAAAATCTATGATATAATAGTATCATTATATGTGTTTATGCAGTCATTATTGTATACATATTAATAATAAATTAATATTAATAATAATAACTTAAATAATAATAACTTAATAATAATAACTTAATAGTA
>JAKAQK010000214.1 GCA_021822625.1 bacterium
TTTGATTTTTTTAAATTCCTTAATTTAAATTCTAACAGATTTTTAAGTTACGGAATAAGAAATTTAAAAGTTCTGTTCAGATTTATGGGTTCATTATACACCGGAGCTGCAGCGTCTTTAATAGCGGCAGCTAAAAAATCCGATATTATTTTTGCGGTAGTTTCAAGAGGGGGCCGCCCGGACCTTGCTATGGAGAGTTTACCCGAAGTTAAAGCGCCGACTTTGTTAATAGTCGGAGGGGGAGATTTTCAGGTTATTAAATTAAATGAAACTGCTTTAAAAATGATTAATGCAAAAAAGAAACTTGAAATTATACCCGGGCAACCCATCTGTTTGAGGAACCGGGGACATTGGAAAAAGTTGCGGCGCTTTCGGCAAAATGGTTTATAGAAAACTTATAATTATTGATTTTTAAACATTTATTTAAACTATTTTTATCTAAATTAAACTATTTACTATTTCTATTTAATTAAACTATCTTATTTAAACTATTTTAATTATAATTAATATATTATTTATTTATTTAATTCATTAATATTTACGGGAATAAATTTTATGATGTTTAATGATAGAAAAGATGCTGGGAATAAATTAGCGGAAGCTCTCAAAGAATACAAAGACAAAAATGTTTTAATTCTTGCTATACCAAAAGGAGGTATAGAAGTTGCATTAGAAGTCGCAAAATATCTTAATGCCGATTTTTCATTGGCTATTATAAGAAAGCTTCCTTTTCCTGATGAACCCGAAGGCGGTTTCGGAGCAATTGCGGAAGACGGAAGTATATATATAAATCGTGAAACATCACGATATTTAGATAATGAAACAATCAAAAGAATAGTAGATGAACAGAAAAATGAAATTAAAAGAAGAATAAGCGTTCTTAGAAATGGAAAACCTCTGCCTGAGCTTAAAGATAGAACAGTGATTTTGATTGATGACGGAATTGCGGCAGGTTCTTCTATGCGGGCGGCAATTATGCTTCTTAGAAATAATGAAGTGAAAAGAATAGTCGTGGCTTCCCCTGTTGCAGGCGAAGAAATTGTTCTCAAGCTAAAAAAATTGGCAGATAAAATTGTAATACTTGAAATGCCGCAGTTCTTCAGAGCTGTTGCCCAAGTTTATCAAAATTGGTATGATGTTTCCGATAATGAAGCTTTAGAATTGATTAAAAGATTTACCGATAAAGAAAATAATTAATTAGACAATAAGATAAAATAATAGTATGTTCTGCAATAGTCATAATAATAATTTTCATTGTTAAATTAGTATTGCTATCTCAGCTAATAATATAAGTTTCGTTGCAAATTATTATTGTTATATTATTTTATAGCAATAAAATAATAAGAAGTTTTGTTGTTAAATTGGCATTACTATCTTAGCAGCATAAATTCTTATATGATATGCGTTATCTAAAAATGATGTTTGCATAACGAAATTTATGGCTTTATAAAACATAAATTCTCATTTGCTTTATCTAAAAGGCTAATCACTTCTTCATCTGATGTTTGGCTAAAATCATCATAAAATGCTCCTACGGCATAAAACTGCTCAGGAACGAACAAGACGGCGATTTCATCTACTTCCCTTTTTAATTCCGCTATTGTTTCAACAGGAGCAACAGGAACGGCAATAATTATTTTTTTTGGATTTTCTGATTTTAAAGATTTTATTACTACTTTAATAGATGCGCCAGTTGCGATACCGTCATCAACAACAATTACAATTTTACCTGCAATATCTATTCTGTCTCTTCCGCTTCTATAAATTGTTTCACGTTTTCTAATTTCTGAAAGCTTAATTTTAATAATTTCATCAATATAATCTTTTGTAATATTAAGATGTCCGATAATTTCATTATTAAGAAATATTTGAGGATTTTTTCCGTCAACTATCGCACCTATTGCAAGTTCTTCTTGTATAGGAGCTCCTAATTTTTTAACTAAAGCAACATCTAAATAAGCGCACAGCGCATATGCAATTTCAAAAGCGACAGGAATACCTCCTCTGGCGAGTCCAATGACAACGGCTTTATCATTTTTATATTGCAATAATTTCTTTGCCAGCAATTTTCCGGCTTCTGCTCTATTTTTAAACATTAATTAAGTACCGATTATTATAAAAATTTAATTTAAATTTAATTACTAATTATACGACAATAAAATAATAATATTAAAGTGAGCAATTTGGCGCATCTGAATGTTTTTAGGCACCAACTTCATAACGCGTACAATAAATATTATCTATAAGTTGCGTCTTTTGCTCAGCGCTCATAAGACGGCAGAGATTACCTGCCTGGGCGTAGTCGTTGTTGCCCACCCGATGATCGTATCTATCGACATCTCCTGAGATGCACAACGGAGACTCTTTATATTGTATATTATCTAATGATCCATCAAAGCTGTTGGGCTGATAGTTGACTGTACCGCCGTAATTACCGTCAAAACGCATATGCTCATCTTGATTTTATAACTATGTATTGGACTGTGCGCTTTATTAATCGGCAGCAAGGCATAATTCACGCCGATACGGTATCTATGAGCATCGGCATACGACAACGACATTTATTATAAGAATATCATAGTTTTTGTAATTTTCAAGTGCGTATATGTATATAATAAAGGAGTATAATATAATGTACCTCAATTTTACTTAAAAAACTTCTCACTTAATAAAAAAATCATCACTGTTTTTTTATTAAGATATCAATTTACTTTTTATTATGTATTATTATAATTTAATAAATAGCCCGCGTCAATTACGGCTTTTTTAATTATTAAGTATTTTTTTATATACTTAATTAGCATAAATTTAATTTTACGGTAAATTTTTTAAAATTATAGATTTATAAAAAAGCATAGTATATTTATTAAAATTATTGCCATAAATTCGAAAAAATTTACATAAAGACCATAACATTAAAATATCGGGAAAAATTATATTAGCATTAACACACTGTACCTATTAAT
>JAKAQK010000215.1 GCA_021822625.1 bacterium
AAAATCAAAAAAAAAATACAATTATAATTAAGGTTTCCGAATATTTTATTTTGTCGTCTTCGGAGATTACTTTAAGAACTGCGGCAGGCGGCATTTTAATGCAGGAAAAAGATAACAGAACGGATAATACAATAAAATTTAAAACTGTTTCCGATATTAAACCGGATAAATTTCAGTTTAATGATTTGCTCTTTGCATGGAAGATTGCAAAGCATGTAAAGTCTAATGCTATTGTATATGCAAAAGACGGCGTTACGCTCGGTATAGGGGCAGGACAGATGTCAAGAATAGACAGCGCAAAATTTGCTTATGAAAAGATGCTGTTTTCTTATGGCAATAAAATCGAAAAATGCGTTATGGCATCGGACGGTTATTTCCCCTTTAAAGATTCAATAGAATATGCTAAAACGGTAGGCGTTTCCGCTATTATCGAACCTGGTGGATCTATAAGGGATGAAGAGGTGATAGAGGAAGCTAATAAATCCGGTATTGCCCTTATTTTTACCGGAATTAGACATTTTAAACATTAAATAATAATAATATTACAATAATAAAACATGAAAATTCTTGTCATAGGTTCAGGCGGCAGAGAACATGCCATAATTTATTCTATTTTACAATCTGGAAGAGATGTTGATATATATTGCGCACCTGGCAACGGCGGTATATCTGATAACGCTAAAATAGTAAATATTAAATCTGACGATGTTGACGGATTGCTTAATTTTTCTTTATCGGAAAAAATAGACTTAACTGTTGTCGGGCCTGAAGTGCCTCTTTCACTTGGAATAGCCGATAAATTTTTACATAACGGACTAAAGATATTTGGGCCTTGTAAAAAGGCGGCGCTCCTTGAATCTTCTAAGCAATTTACAAAAGAATTTCTAAAAAGAAATAATATCAAAACTGCGGATTACCGGTCTTTTAATGATTTCGAAACCGCATATGCTTACGTTCAAAACAGGCTGCATCCTATTGTAATTAAAGCAAGCGGTCTTGCTGCCGGAAAAGGCGTGTTTATACCGCAGACCGTTATCGAATCAAAAGATTATCTTGATTTGATTTTTAACAAAAAAATATTTGGTCAAAGCGGGGAAACGGTCGTTATAGAAGATTATTTAGAAGGTTTTGAATTATCTTATATGATTGCTTCGGATGGCAAAACTTATAAACCGCTGGCTACCAGCATGGATTATAAAAAAGCCTATGACGGAGATAAGGGTGAAAATACGGGCGGAATGGGCTCTATCTCTCCGCACCCTTTTTTATCTGCTGATTTGGAAGAAAAGATAAAAAAAAATATTATAGAACCCGTATTGTCGGCATTCAAAAATGAAGGAATTGTTTACAAAGGAATATTATATGCAGGATTAATGATTAAAGGCGATGATATTTATGTTTTAGAATTTAATGTCAGATTTGGAGACCCTGAAACACAATCTATTTTGCCCAGATTAAAATCGGATATCGTCGGTTTATTTGAATCATGTATAAACGGAACTTTAGACGACTATGAGCTTGAATTTGACGATGAGCAGGCGCTCTGTTTAGTTTTATCTTCTTCAGGCTATCCCGGTAACTACGAAAAGGGTTTTGAAATATTATTTGGAGAATATGAAAAATATTTTCATTACGGCGCCGATAATTTGAGCTATATAAATAAAAATAAAGATATTTATATATTTCACGCCGGAACAAAAAAAATAGATAATAAATATTTTACCGACGGCGGAAGGGTTTTAAATATCTGTTCTAAAAATAAAGATTTGAAGACTGCTCTATATAATATTTATAATGTGGCAGGCTCTATTCAATTTAAAAATAAATATTACAGGCAGGATATAGGCACGATAAGTATTATAAAAAGTTAAATTCATTATGCTAATTAAATAATTAAATAATTAATTAACTAACCAATTAACTAACCAAAAAAGGAGCGCCTTGTAAGCTTATGGTCTTGTATTAGATTTTTATAAGCATAAGCAGGGCGAAATGACATGGAAAACAAAAAAGTGCTGCTCGTTGTAGGTTCGCAAAATGATTTGCCCGTAATGGAAGGCGCGGTAGAAATTTTAAAAAAATTTGAAGTAGGTTACGAAGTCCATGTTTCTTCCGCCCATAGAAGCATAAAAAGAACAGTGGTTCTTTTTGAGGAAGCAAAAGATAAAGGATTTAAAGTTATAATAGCTGCCGCAGGTATGAGTGCGCATTTGCCGGGTGTAGCGGCTGCATGCACAATCTTGCCTGTAATAGGGGTTCCGATTGATTCATCTTCGCTGCATGGGTTAGACAGCCTGCTCTCTATAGTTCAAATGCCTGGAGGAATTCCTGTTGCAACAACTGCTATCGGTAAAAGCGGCGCAGTAAATGCCGCCTTGCTTGCAGTATCAATTTTATCATTAAACAGCGACGAACTTTCAGAAAAATTAAAAAATTACAGAAAAGAACTTACAGATAAAGTAATCGCGGCTGACAGTAATATAGAGATGTAATTTGATTATTATTGTATATTAAGTATATTTATATATCTTATATATATCATATAATGATGTATAGGATAAAATGATTTATTAATGATTTATAAATGATTAATGATTATAAAAATAACTATTATTCCGCTATTATGAAAATTTTTAACTATCATAATATTACCAAGGCTGATTACAAGGCTATCAAGAAACATTTGGATTCATCTAACCTTATAATTTATCCTACTGAGACTTCTTACGCAGTTGGAGCTAACGCTTTAGACGATAAAGCTGTAAAAAAAATATTTTTATTAAAGAAAAGGGATAACTTAAAACCTCTGCCGGTTGTTATCAAGAATCCGGCTATGCTTCTTAATATAGCATATATAAAAAAAGGCGAAGAAGATTTAATTTCTATATTCTGGCCCGGACCTCTTACCATATTATTTGAAGCACGGGAAGACAAAGAATATTTATTTCAATCA
>JAKAQK010000216.1 GCA_021822625.1 bacterium
ATACGATAAGCGTTACGTTGGACGAGATGATTTACCATACTAAAATAGTAAGGGCAGGTTTAAAAAATACTTTTTTAGCATGCGATATGCCTTTTATGTCTTACCAGGTAAACCCCGAGCAGGCTTTGACTAATGCCGGCAGAATACTGAAAGAAAGCGGGGCAAACGCCGTTAAAATGGAAGGCGGAGCTAATATAGCCGGCACCGTTAAAAAACTTACCGAAAGCGGAATTCCCGTAATAGGCCATATAGGCCTTATGCCGCAGTTTATTAATGTTTTGGGCGGCTACAAAGTCCAAGGCAAAATAAGTTCGCAAATCGATAAACTCGTCGAAGACGCTAAGGCTCTCGAAGACGCAGGCGCATTCATTATAGTGTTGGAGGCAATGCCGGAAGACGCCGCCTTAAGCGTAAAAAAAAGCATAAATATTCCTACTATAGGAATAGGAGCAGGAAAATATACCGATGGACAGGTGCTTGTATTTTACGACGCGGTAGGAATGTTGGCTCAAAAACCTCCTAAATTCGTTAAAAAATTTGCGGAATCCCGTCCTATAATAATCGAAGCATTAAAAACATACGGCAGGGAAGTCAAAAACGGCTCTTTTCCGGCAGAAGAAAATATATATAAACAGAAATAAACACAAATAAAAAAAATATAAATATAAAAATATAAGACTATTATTTTTAAAACGAGGTGAAATAATTCATGAATTACCTATCCTACTTTAAGTTTAAAGGCACTTTAAATAACGACTCAAAATATCCCGCACTTTCTCTTATAGCTTTTATATTAAAAATAGCAGCATTCATTTATTTGATTGTCGGATTAGTCGGTACTTTTATAATGTCCTTTGTTTGGGCAGATCAGGCGGGAAAAATGTCGGAGATGTTTGGAAGAGGCGGATTTAATTTCGGCTCGGCTTTATCGTCGTTTTTTTTCTCATTGATAGGCGGCATAATAGTAACGATAGTTGTATTTTTATTGTTATGGGCTTATGCGGAATTAATTTTAGTATTAATGGATATAGAACACAATACTTCTAAAAGAAACGAAAATTAATTCTTTGCTTTTTTAATATTGATTAATGATTTCAGTCTATTTTGGAATAATGAATTAATTTCTATTGAGAAATTACGCTTTTATTTCTTCCGCTATTTTTGGCTTTATAAAGTGCATTATCGGCTCTTTTTATAAATGAAGTTTCGTTTTCGTTTTCCATAAGTTCCGCAATGCCGGAACTTAAAGTAATCCGTATACCTTTATACGAAAAATAATGTAATTCTGCCTGAATCCTCAATTTTTCGGATAGCAAGTAGGCATTATTTAAAGAAGCGTAAGGCGCTATTACCAAAAACTCCTCTCCACCCCATCGTATTAAATAATCCCCGCTTCTTATGTTTCCTGTTATAAGAGAAACGATATCTTTCAATACCTCGTCGCCGGTTACATGTCCGTATTTATCGTTTATTGCTTTAAAAAAATCTACGTCGATCATTATGACGGAAAGAGGATATTTATATCTTTTTGCCCTATCGATTTCTTTTCCGATAATCTCTTTATATTTATTTCTATTGTATGCTCCGGTTAAAGGATCTACTTCGGATAATTTTTTGAGTTTTTTTTCCAATTCAACCCTGTCCGTTATATCTCTTGCAATACATACCCCTATAGGGTATTGATTTTTATTTTTATAAATGCGGCTGGTAACTTCAAAAGGTATTATCCTTCCGTCTTTTGTTTTAATTTCGGTGGTATAAGTCATCGTGCCTTTTTCGAACAAAAGTTTCATCATATTTAATATATCTTCATTGGTTGCATTAATAATATTTAGATGGCTTAATTTTAAAAATTCATTTTTAGAATAGCCAAGTTTTCTTAATGCCATGTCATTTACCTCTATGAAGTGTTTTGGGACGGCATCGCCGGTAAATTCCGTCACGTAAGCAAGATCGTATATATTGTCGAATATTAAATTAAATTTTGTATAAAGAATTTCTATTTCCTTAGTTTTTCTTTTTGAATAAAAGATAAAAAAAAGTATGGACGCAAATATCAATAAGGAACCTGTTAAATAAATCAGATTAACATAGTTTCGTATTATTCTTTCACGCTTTATTGTTTTATCAACTGCCTTTATGGCAAACGGCGAAAAAACGGGGGAATCTTTATAAAGGGCAAGTTCTATCGGCGTAAGAAATATTTTTTTTGAAATTAAGCTGTGATATTTTATAATTCTCTTTATTATCGGCCTTATAAGGTTGATATAATTAAAATATGATTTATTTACGTAAGGTAAAATAGTTTTTGTTCCAATCCGTGAAGTTTTTATATAATGTTTTACAATTTTAAAATCTTTATCCGTTAAGGACATTAAGACTTTAGCCTTAATTAAGGATGTTTTGAGCTTGTTTTTATCGTTTAACTTAGAATATTTTATAATTGAAGCAGACTCGATAATCAGATCATTTAAATCGGTAGAAAGTTTAGTAGTATAAAGCGCAAGATCGGTAGATTTTTTAACGTAAAGGTCGATTTCACTTTGTAAAATCACATAAACTAACGAGGCAATAATTGAATATAAAATCAGAATAAGTAAACCGGTAAATATGATTTTAGAGATACGGGATAAAGGCTTTATATTTAATATACCCATAATATCTCGATAATTATTACATTTTGCAATACTTATAGACAGTATTAGCTATCATTTATGCCTGAAGAAATGTCGTAAAATACTTTATTTACTACAGTTTTATGTGGTGAGCCGCGCGGGAGTCGAACCCACGACCACCTGATTAAAAGCCGACCACTAAAACATTAACCAAAGCGGGCATTTACCTGATTTTTTAGATATCGTCTTTATTTTGAATATTCTATACTATGGCAAATTTTCTATTATTTCTATTCAGACAATTTATTTTTGTCATAATTGTCATA
>JAKAQK010000217.1 GCA_021822625.1 bacterium
TATCGATTACAATATCATTAAGATATTGAATTAAATAATATATATCGATTACAATATCATTAAGATATTGAATTAAATAATATATATCGATTACAATATCATTAAGATATTGAATTAAATAATATATATATCGATTACAATATCATTAAGATATTGAATTAAATAATATATATATATCGATTACAATATCATTAAGATATTGAATTAAATAATATATATAAATAAATTAAAAAAATAATTAAGATATTTTCAAAACTTTTGAACCGTTTATTTTTCTATTTTTTATATCAAGAACGGCTTCGTTTGCATCAGGCAGACTGTATATTTCAATTTGCGGTTTAATATTGAATTTGCATGCTATTTCAATAACTTCTTTTATGTCGTTAAAAGTAACGTTTGCAACCGACTTAATTTCTTTCTCCATCCACAAATCTCTCGCGTAATCAATATTTTTTAAATATTCAATATCATAATTTTCTTTTCTTATATTATTTATTACAAGCCTTCCTGCAGGGGCAAGATGCTGCAAAATATCGGTTATAGGCTTCCATACAGGCGTGGTATCAATAATAGCGTTTATTTTTTCAGGAGGGGTATCCGATGTATCCCCCGTCCAGAAGGCTCCTAATTTTTTTGCGATATCCCTTTCATTTGAAGAACGCGCAAATACAAAAAGTTTTGAATCCGGATATAATGCGGCAGCAATTTGAAGCACTAAATGGTTAGACGCGCCGAAACCGAGGAAACCTAAATTTAATCCATTTGTTATACCGGTTAGTTTTAACGACCTATATCCTACCGCTCCGGCGCACAATAGAGGAGAAGCTTCCTCATCGCTAAAACTGTCAGGAATAAGGGCTGCGTAATTTTCTCTTACTTTGGTATATTCGGCATAACCGCCGTTTACATCCTTGCCGGTAGCAACAAAATCAGCGCATAGGTTTTCAAGCCCGTTTCGACAATACCAGCATTTACCGCATGCGGAATTTATCCAGCCTACGCCCACCCTGTCGCCTTCTTTAAGTTTCTTAACATTCTTTCCGGTTTTAATAACTTTTCCTACTATCTGATGACCCGGTATAACGGGCAGTTTCATAGGGGTAATTCTTCCTTCTATTTCATCGAGCTCTGTATGACATACGGCGCATGTTCCTACTTTTATAAGAACTTCATCGTCTTTTATGTCAGGTATTTCAGCATCGTAATAATCCAGAGGCAAATTAAAGTTTTTGACCTTAGAATTATAATCGAAATTTGAAATTATTTCTTTTAAATCTGTAAATTTTTTAATTATTAATGATTTCATAATAACTATATTATATCACTCTTCTCATATTTTTGATAGTTATCGCCGTTATAAAAATTGCCGATAGAAATTATCCGCCTCTATCTATCTCTATCTTTAGCCTATCTATAACCTATCTATGGTCTGTCCCGTAAATCCACGGTCTAGTCAGGGATCTATTTTGGGGATATATTTTTGGGCAATTCTTTTTAGCCCTGAGGAGTTTTTTTTTATGAATATTTTATCGGCATATTTAAGCCGATTTCAACTTATTTAAATTAAATTCAACTAAGTTAAGTTAAGTTAAGTGATTCGATTCTGCAATAAGTTACGTTAAGTTAAATTAAGTTAAATGATTTGATTCTGCAATAAATTAAGTTAAATTAAATGATATAATTCTTCAATAAGTTACGTTAAGTTAGTTAAATTAAGTTAAACTAAGTTAAGTTAAGTTAAACTAAATGATTTAATTCTTCAAGCGGACAGCCGCTGCACATTGGATTTTTTTTACAGAACATTTTTCCGAGCATCACTATTAACGCATGATATTCATTGTAGATTTCTATATTTCTTTCATAGTTTATTTTATTATTTATTATATTATTTGTATTTCTTTCATAGTTTATTTTATTATTTATTATATTATTTATTTTATTATCTGATATCTTATTTATTTTATTATTACAGTTATACTCATCATATATATTATCTGTATTATCTATCTTATCTATATTGTCTATATTGTCTGCAAAATATTTTTGCAGATTTTTATATTTTTCTTTTAACGAACCTTCGATTATGCGATGCCTTTCAAGCAGTCTTCTGGTATAAGCATCTATGACAAATACCGGTTTTTTTAATGCGTACAGCATTATACTGTCTGCAGTTTCCTCTCCTATGCCGTATATATTAAGAAGTTTTTCTCGCATTACGGCAGTATTTTCTTTTTTCATTAATTCAATAGAAAAATTATATTCCTTTTTTGCAAAATTTATAAATTCTTTAATTTTAAGAGCCTTCTGATTGTAATAGCCGGAAGGTCTGATGTATTCTTTTAATAAATCTAACTCTATTGCATCCATAGCTTCAAAAGATAACAGATTGCGGCTTTTCAGATTATAAATCGCTTTTTCTACATTTGTCCATGCAGTATTCTGCGTCAATATAGCGCCTATAATTACCTCAAAGTCAGATTCTGCCGGCCACCAGTTCATTTGACCGAATCTGTTACGCAGCAGATTGTAAATTATTTTTAAAATATTGCCGTCGTCTAAAATACCGCCGTCTTCATTGTCTGTCTCACGAGACTCTTCGTCATACGCCATATTTTATAATTTTAAATCTTATTTATATTTATGTTATGTTTATAAGAATTTTTAACGTTTAGTTAGTATTTGGTATAATAACAGTTTAATATTTCATATAATAATTATATATTATTTATATCATAAGCAATATAGGTAAATCGTACTACATATAAGTCGTACTCAACAGAATTAATATTTATATAATTTTTATACATTAATTTTTAAAAATAGTCAAAATTTGTGATATGTTTCAAAAATAGTAAATAAAAACAATAATGAAATTTTAAGATTTATAATTATAATAAAGCCAAAAAAATACGTCTCAAAAATAGTAAATAAAAACAATAAT
>JAKAQK010000052.1 GCA_021822625.1 bacterium
ATTTGTTATATGTGCAAAATTTTGTTCGTCTTTAATTCGTGAAATCTGATATATTATTATAATAGCGTATTACGCTAAAATAAATTATATAAAAATTATATAAAATTACTGGGGTAAAAACTATGGCAAAACTAAATATTGAAACTTATAAAAAAAGGAGATTTAATTTAAAATTTTTATTTGCCTTGTTCTTGCTTTTGATGCTTCCTGTTATTTTTTCAGGATGCGCCAAAAAACAGATTCATATTAATCAAGTTAAACATATAGTTAAGGTATCGGCTATAAAGACGAAATACAAAATAATAAATAAATATTTAAATTCTCCTGGAAACGTCTATTCTCTGAACAGCAGCGTAATATCCGCGCATATAATGGGTTATGTAGTTTACGACCCCTTTCATTCAGGAGATTTTGTTCATAAAGGTGAGCTGATCCTTAAAATTAGCGCTCCGGCAATAGGTTCTAAATATTTTGCCGCAAAAGCTAATTATTTGAACGCAAAAACAACTTTTGAAAGAATGAAAAAGCTGTATAAAGAAAATTCGATATCAAAACAGTCATTTGACAACGCAAATATGAGTTATAGAGTTGCTAAAGCTAATTTGAACGAGGCATTAAGCTATCTTAATTATAAAAATATTTATTCGCCTCTTACAGGCGAAATTACACAAAAAAATGTTTCTGAAGGAAACCTGGTTTCGCCTGGTCAAATGCTTTTAACTATACAAAATGTAAATTCAATAATATTTAAAACAAATGTTAATGTTAATTACTATAAAACTTTATTAAAAAATACAAATGTTAATTTAAAAATTAATTCTATAGATAAAAAAATAAAAGGCAAAATTATAACGGTGGTGAAATCTGCAAACCCTTATTCTCATACCGTATTGGTAAGAATTAAAATATTAAATGCTTCTTCAGAAAATATATTGCCGGGAATGTACGGTGTAGCTTACTTTAAAATCGGACAGACAAAAGCTATAATTATTCCTGCATCTGCAATATTTAGAAAACTGGGAATATCAGGTGTTTACATAGCGGATAAACATGGAAAAATAATGTTCCAGCCCGTTAAAAAAGGTCCTGTTTACGATAATAAATACATTATTATTCTAAACGGTTTACAGCCCGGATTGACGGTAATAACTTCAGAGATAAATAAATTAGAAGGCGGCGATTATGTTTCGCCGATATTCTAAAAATGGGTTGCATTATATTTTCCGTTCGGCTTTATTTTTTTATTTTTTAACGTTATAAATGAAAAAAAATAAAGAGTTAAGGCATTGCATTCAGTAGAACATAACATTATGAAATTAAGATTTATTTTAAGGTTAAAATTAAAAAACCCCAATGTTTTTAGCTTTAACACATTAATAATATAGTTAATAATATAGCAAGTCGGAGTTTTTAAAATATGGAAAAAAATTTTAGCGCCAGAATAACCGAATATTTTCTAGAAAATAAGATTACGCTTCTGTTAATATTTTTTATAATAGGCTTCGGTATAATTGCAGTTTTGCTGACGCCAAGGCAGTATAATCCGCAAATAATCGTTCCTGCGGCAAATATTATCGTCAGGTTTCCAGGGGCTACAGCAAATGAGGTTCAAAACTTAGTCAGTGATCCGCTTGAAAGAAAAATGTGGCAGATTCCAGGCGTTAAGCATGTTTATTCCATTTCTATGAATTCCGAGTCTATAGTGACGGTTCAGTTTCATGTGAATGCCGATAGAAATCAAAGTTTAGTTGATGTTTACAATAAAGTTTTCTCGAATCTTAATGAAATGCCTAAAGGCGTTATGCGTCCTTTAATTAAACCTATAGACGTAAATCATGTTCCTATACTTGACATAACCTTGTGGAGCAAACGTTTTTCAAATGGTAAATTAACCACAATAGCGGACAGAGTTTTAAATAAATTAGATGCTGTTCACGGCACCGGAGTAACATTTTTGAACGGCGCCAGATACAAACAGCTCAATGTATATCTGAATCCTGTTAAAATGAGCGCATATAATATTTCTCCTCTGATGCTCGCGCAGGAGTTGAAGAATACTAATGTTTCGCTGCCAGTCGGGTTTTTACAAAATAACAATAAAAAGGCATTTGTTACAGCCGGCGGTTATTTTCACCATGTAAGTTCCGTTAAAAATTTTATTGTTTCAGTATATCACGGCCGTCCCGTTTATTTAAAAAATATCGCAAAGGTTAAATACTCATACAAATCATTACATTTTCTCTCTGAAATCGGTTTCGGCAAAAATTATTCCGAAATAAATACTCACGATAAAATTATACAAGGATTGAAAGGTTTGTATCCTGCAGTGACGATAGCTATAGCCAAAAGGCGGGGTAAAAATGCCGTTACCGTAGTAAACAATGTATTAAATAGATTTCATTATATCGCAAAGACGCTTATGCCTGCCGGCGTGCATTATGTTATAACCAGAAACGACGGTAAAAAGGCAAATAAGGCAGTTAACAACTTATTATTTGAATTAATTTTGAGTATTGCGATTGTTATAACGCTGCTTCTTTTGATATTAGGCTGGAGAGAGGCTCTCGTAGTCGCTTTTACAATACCATTGATGCTTTTTCTGACCCTCGGTATAGCATTTATATTCCATCAAACATTAAATAGAATAACGTTATTTGCCCTTATACTGGCTTTGGGATTATTGGTCGATAACGCAATAGTCGTGGTCGACAATATCGAAAGGGTTTTTGCGCGGGAAAGGAATATATTGCCTACTTACGTCGTAGATGCAGTCAACGAAATCGGAAATCCTAATTTTTTTGCTACCCTTGCCGTAATAGTCTCTTTTATACCTATGCTGTTTGTTACCGGAATGATGGGTCCGTATATGAGACCTATCCCGTTTAACGTGCCTATATCCATGATTGTATCTTTATTTATTGCGTTATCTATTGTTCCATGGTTTTATTTGAAATTGATGGCGACAAACAAAGGAATTGAACTTCTCAAAAAAAAGGAAAAAAAGGATGAAAATAAAACAGGTAAAGGTAATTTATATGCTAAAATTATTACCCCTTTACTTGTAAGCAAGAAAAAACGGATTATTTTTATGCTCATTATAATCGTTTTGTTTTTTGCGTCTATTAGTTTGCCCATTGTTAAATTAGTAAAATTTAAAATGCTGCCAGTCGCTAATACTAACACTTTTCTTATAACTATAAATACAAGACCCGGTTCTTCGTTTGAAAAAACCAATTTAGTAACGATGAATGTAATTAATTATTTAAAAAAAATAAAACAGATTAAAAATTATACGGTAGATGTGGGAACGCCTTCGGTTATAAATTTTTCAGGTTTGCTTAGGGGTTCAGATTTTAGAAATGCGAGCTGGTTTTCTGAAATAAGCGTAAATCTTGTCAATAAAAATAAACGGAATACATCTTCGCATCAGCTTGTCTTAAATATTTTGCCGGTAGTGCATAAAATCGGAAAAAAATATGATGCAACAATAAAAGTTTTAGAGAGTCCTCCCGGACCACCAGTCAAATCTACAATCGTTGCAGAAATTTATGGAAACAATTATAACGAGCAAGAAAAGCTGTCATCGGTAGTTGAAAAGCAGATGAAACTGACTAAAGGCGTGACGGATGTAAATTCCTCTTATAAAAAACCTATAAAAAAAATTGAGGTTTTACTGAGACGCAGAAAGGCAGCTTTACTTGGGATAAATACAGAAATGGTTGCAAAGACGCTTTATTTATTAAATTATAGTATGCCGGTAGGGACGCTGCATATTAAAAATCATTTGCATCAGGTTAATATTTTATTAAGAATGCCGGCAAAATACAGAAAAAATGTAGGCTTCTTATCAAATATATGGATTTTTGCGCCTGCCGCAAATAAACTGATACCTTTAAATTCAGTTGTCAGGATTAAATATGCATATTTAACAAATATGATTTACCATAGGGATTTAAAACCGGTGGTTTATGTTTACGGCAAAGTTGTAAAAAGAAGCCCCATGTACGCAAATATAAGCTTAATATTACATTTTCTAAAGCACCCTTTGCCGGCCGGTTATCATATTAGGTGGGGCGGAGAATGGCATTTAACCTTAAAAGTTTTTGCACAGTTAGGCGCGGCCATGTTAATAGCTATTTTACTTATATATGTTCTTTTAGTAGGCTACACTGGTTCATTTATACTGCCTGTAATTTTAATGGGCGCAATTCCTTTAGAAATGATAGGCATAATGCCCGGTTTCGCATTTATAAATGTTTATTTTACCGCAACATCTATGATAGGCGCAATTGCATTATCCGGAATAGTTATAAGAAATTCCCTTTTGCTGCTGGAATTTATTACTAATAAAAAAAAGGAAGGCTATGATATAATAGACGCTCTCGTGGAAGCCGGCTCTATGCGTTTTAGACCGATACTAATTACCGCGCTTGCCGTAATATTCGGTTCTGCAATACTCGTAACCGACCCGGTATGGAATGGGCTGGCATGGTCGTTGATATTCGGTATGTTTGCGTCGACTATGCTAACTCTGGTAGTTATTCCGGTTATTTACTATATGTTTGAAAAAAAGTCATGGCATAAAGAAGAAACTCATGAAAATTTATAATAGACGATAATAAATGATAAAGGAGTAAAATGATGGCGGCTAATTTTGAAATTACTCAAAATAATATAGGGATTATAGATTTAAGTTTTGGTGATAAAAACGAATTATACATACAGGAAATGAACGAAATTATTAAAATAATTACAGAACAAATTTTGGGACAATACGGCTTAAGAGCTATATTAATAAAAAGCTCTAATCCGCAGTATTTTGCCGTAGGTCCTTCTATTAAAAAAATTAAAGATTTAGATAAAAACGACGCCAGGTATTTTACAACCGTGTTAAATAAAATGGTTAGTCACATAGAAAATTTGGAAATTCCGGTCGTTGCTAAAATTAAAGGAACTGTTTCAGGTATAGGTTTTGATATAACGTCCGCATGCGATTTTAAATTTGCAACAATTGAATCTACGTTTGCCGATTATTCTGTAAGATGCGGCATTGTTTCTCCTTCCGCATTAATAAGCAGGCTGATTTTTTTAATTGGCGCTCAAAAAGCAAAAGAAATTGCATTATCCGGTAAAAAATTTTCTGCCGAAGAAATGCATTCATTTAGTTTTTTAACGAATGTGTTACAAAAAGAAGATATCGACGGTTATGTTGATAATTTTTTAAATGATTTTAATGAATTATCGGCTGAATCATTGAAAATAACTAAAAAATTTTTTAATGAAATGATGCAGAATCAAATAAAAAATTCCCCTTTTCCTATGGTTGACGTATTTTCAGAACTTTTTCATTCTAACAAATTTCTTAAAGCGCATTTTGAATCAATTATTAATCTTAATTTGTAAATTCTGATTTATAATTCTTTTATTTTTTTAGATGTTTATAATGCATAATATTATATATCTATATATAGCAAATAGGATAATTGATATTTATCGAATAAAAATTAGTTTCTAATAATTATAATTATTTATTATTTTAATATTAATGAAAACAATGAGTTGCGGATATTCAAATTTTATTTAAAAAATATTTTTATTTTTTACTTGACAAACCTGATCCGTATATTCTATATTTAGAATATACGGATATTAAAAACTAAGATTAATATCTACTAAATTTAATAAATGAATAATTTTTTTATTTAATTATAAAATCAGGTTTTAAAAAGTGAATCAAAATTATTGCGATAACGAAAATAATTTAAATAATAAATGCAAAGAATTAGCTAATATATTTAAATTATTATCAAACCCTACAAGACTCGGCATTCTTTGCATAGTCTGCGATGAGGAAGTTAGCGTAAACGACATATCTTCAGTATTAGGAAAGTCTCAATCCAACATTTCACAGCATTTATCTGTTTTAAGAAATACAAATATGGTAGATTTTAAGAGGGAAGACAACAAATTGCGGTATTTCCTTAAAAATACCAAAATAAGCCAGCTTATAAAAGATATTAAAGATGTTCAGAAAACCAGCGATTTAAAAGAATTAAAAATATCTCAGTCTGCTTCAAGCAATAGTAGTTATAAAAGTTAAAAAACTCAGTGTTTGTTTCGTTATGCCGGTATGTTTATTTATTTTGTTTTTATAGTTAATAGTCTAACAATTAAATAAGAATTACGAATAAGGAGGATATTCTAAAATGAGTGAAGAAGCAAAAAATCCGATTACGGAGAAGATTGAAAGTACCAAAGGCGGACATTTTTATAAAGAAATCATGAAAGATTTCCGAATTAAAGAATCTCTGCACGGCTGTCTTAATTGCGGTACTTGCGTTGCAAACTGTCCTGCAGCTGCTTTTTATGATTACTCTCCACGCGAAGTATGTCAGATGATGATAGAAGGCGATGAAGAGACTATTGAAGAGTATATGAAGAGCAAGATATGGAACTGCGCTCAATGTTTCAGCTGCAAATACAGATGCCCTAAAGAAAATTCAGCAGCCGATATCGTTATGACGATGAGAGAAATTGCAGTAAGAGAAGGTTTAGCTGCAGAAGCTCTTGCCGGTTACACAAGAATTGCAAAATTGGTTTTAACCCGCGGAAATCAGCTAGCTCCGGATATGTTGTCGCCTGATGCCTTTCCTGATTGGGGTCCAAGGATGATTGAATTATCTTCAAAAAAGATGGAAATGAGAGAAGAACTTTTTAAAGGATTTCCGGGAATGAACGTTGTCGATAGAGCATGGGCGGCCGAAGATTTTACAATTTATGAAATGCAAAGGATTTGGGAAGAAAGCGGCGCATTAGAAAAAGTAGGAACGGTGTTTCCATTTTTGGTTGATATAGTGCAAGATGATATGGACGATAAAAAAGAAGAAATGGAAGCAAAAATTGAAGCCAAAAAAGCTAAGTTGGCTGCGGCAGGAAAATAAAATATAACTATTGTTCATTTAATAAATTTTTATATAATATGCTGCTAAAAAAAAATTTATATTGATTTAAAAAAAATAAAAAAATAGTAATATTTTAGATATTATAAGTTGTGAGTATAATTTTTGAATAATTTAGATATAATAACCAATTAATAATGTTACATTAATTAAAAGAAAGCTATATTAAATTAACAAGGAGGGCATTATCGATGTCTTACGAAATAAACGACGTAAAAACCGCCATTAATCCTGGAAAAGGAATGAGTTATCACGTGCATGATATAAGAGCGGAAATGAAGAGGTTGGAAGAAGAAGGAGAAATTAAAATTGGTCATATCATTGGACCGTACAAGGAAGAAGAAGTTATGTACGGAATTAAAAAGAAGATTCCTTTAGATATGCATTATCAACATAAGAGCTGCGGACAGTGTGCAAATCTGCCGGGTGTTCCAAGATCAAATTTTTACTATAGAGACAAACTTGGAATTAAATACTATAACGATATGCAGCAAACGTCATGTACTGCATGGAACTATCATGCATCCGGTCTTGGAAACTTAGTTCAGCTCGGAGCAGTGGCAGCAAGAAACTGGCACAGAGCTTATGAAGAGGGTTATAACTTCACAATTCATTGCGTTACAAGTTTCGGAAATTATCTTGAAATGAGACACTTACTTGTCGGCAATAAAGAATTGAGAGATGAAGTTAAAAAAATACTGGCTAAATTGGGCAGAGAATTAGTAATACCTGAAGAAATTGTACATGACAGCGAAATTGCATATGCATTAAGAGATAAGATTTTAGCCAACGCCGATCCTAAAAGACTTGAAGGAATTAAAGGATTAGTTGGAGTTGAACATTATGGCTGTCATTTCTTCAAACAGGTGTCCGATGATATAATCGGCGGCAAAAGACCTATAGTAGTCGGAGGTCTTGCATCAACCCTGGGCGTACAGATGGAAGAATATTCTAAATGGTTTATGTGCTGCGGATTTGGATTTAGACACATTCTCGTTAACAGAGAATTTACGAGATCTGCACAAAATATCAAACTAAAAGCTATCAAAGATGAAGTTGATCCTGATATGATATTAGTAAACTGCACGGGATGCGGAACTACATTTGATAAAACGCAGTGGATTCAGAAGGCTGTCGGAGAAGACTATCATTATCCGGTTATATTTTATTCCCAGCTTGCGGCATTGGCATTAGGAGCTCATCCGTTTAAAGAAGCAGGATTAAATTTCCATGTTACTCCTGTAGAACCGCTTCTTGATAAAATGGGAATTGCTTATAATTAATTTAGCATTTAAAATATATTGTGTAACTTAACGTATTTAACTTATTAACAAGTGTAAATAAATTAATTTTCTCAAAAATGGCGCGCTCGTTCGGCGCAGCAAAAATTTGTTTTGCTGTATAGCTGTTACCAATGCCTTATATTTATGTTATTAGCAGTATTAGATATAGGGCGGGCGCCAGAAAACTATTTAAATATATTATTTATTAACAAGGAGGTATTTTAAGGTGAAAACAGTTTTAGTTATCGGCGGAGGAGTTACAGGTCTTAAGGCATCGCATGAATTAGCAGAAATGGGATACAACGTTTCATTGGTTGAAAAACAGGATTATCTTGGCGGACAGGTCGCAAAACACAAGTATTATAAATTAGCGCCTGATATGCGTTTAGTAAGCGAGGTTCTAGACCCTGTTATTAAAAATGTAGAAAGCAATTCCAATATTAAAGTACATAAGCATTCGACAATTACCTCATTATCCGGTAATGCTCCTGAATTCAAAGTAAAAATTAAGAATTCAAAAGGCGAATCTGAAGAATCTTTCGGCGCTATTGTAGTAGCAACCGGTTTTGAACATTTTGACCCAACCGTTAAACAGGAATATGGCTACAGCAGATTTAAAGACGTTGTAACAAATGCGGAAGTAGAAGAATTATTAAATCCAAACGGTCCTACAAAAGGCGAACTTAAAAGACCGTCCGATGGTAAAATTCCAAAAAAAGTCGCAATATTTCAATGCGTCGGTTCCAGAGACAAACAGGTCGGAAATCCTTATTGCTGCAGAGTAGGATGTGTTGTTTCTACGAAACAGGCTATAGAAATAAAAGAAAAATATCCTGACACCGAAGTTTATGTATATTATATGGATATGAGAATGTTTGGCAGAGGATGGGAAGAGCTATACGGAAAGGCTATGGAAGAATATGAAGTAATTTTCACCAGAGGCAGAGGCGCTGAAGTAACGCTGAAAAATGAACAATTATCATTAAGAGCTGAAGAAACTATCATGGATAGACCAATTCAGCATTCTGTCGATATGATAATTTTAGCAGCGGGACAAGCACCTGGAGATGGAACTATCGATGCAGCTAAAGTCCTCGGAATTAAACAAAATGAATATGGTTATTTAGCTCCAAAGGATGATTTCTTAAGCCCAAATGAATCTTCTAAAGCCGGAATATTTATTGCAGGAGCTGACAAAGGTCCATTAGATGTAGAAAATTGTATAGTTGAAGGAGCTGCTGTAGCTGCTAAAGTTGCTTCATCTTTAAAATAATTTTAGAATAAATTAAAATTCTAACAAAGAAATAATTAAGGAGTTAATTAATATGGCGGAAAATACTGATAAAATGGTTATTGACGGCGTAGAACTTGTAGGTATTTGGAAAGAATTTTTGCCGTCAAGAATTTTATATGAAGATGTTACTACGGAATTTCTTGATGAAGTTAAAAAATTGCCCGGAGGCGCTACGATCGCAAGATGCTATCAATGCGGTACCTGCACAGGCGGTTGTACGTTGCCTGAGTTCGTGGATAAGTTTAATCCCCGCGGTTTTATAAATCTTGTCAGAAGAGGACATTATGATATTTTAGTATCTGATTATAAGGACTTAGTTTGGAAATGCGTATCTTGCAACAGATGCACGCACAGATGCCCAAGAGGCGTTAATACCCAAGAAGTCGTGAGAGCGATCGCAAAGTTCCTCGAAGATAGGAAAGTCTTTGGTAAATTAACGAATGACGAAGCATTTGATGAAATATTCATGGATGAAGTTCTTACTGACGGTAGAATAGATGAAGTCAAAATAGTAAAAGATTTCTATTCTAAAACTGGAAGACTCAAAGACATGATGAGCGGAGACCAATTATCTTTAGGCTTTAAAATGTTTACAAGCGGAAGAATTAAACTATTTGGAGGCAAAATTAAAGATTGGAAAAAAGTCTCCCAGAAGTTAAAGGAGGAATTACAATGAAATTAGGTTATTTTCCAGGCTGTTCATTAAAGGGAATGGCAAGAGCATATGATGAATCTACAAAAATAGTTGCCGATGGATTTGGCATAGAATTAATGGAAATTGATGACTTCAATTGCTGCGGCGCTCTCGAAGCTAAAGGCTCCAACGAGAAACTTTCGTATATGCTTCCTGCCAGAGTTATGGATTCTGCAAAAGGCAGATTTCATGTAGATGCGGTTGTTACGCCGTGCAACGGTTGTTATCATAGTCTGCTTAGAACTAATGCAGCTATGAATGAAAATGCAAACGCGAAAAGCGATGTTATATCATTTTTAAAAGATGTCGGCTATGGTTCTTATGAAGGAGATATCGATGTTAGACATTTCCTTGAGTTATTTTATAATGAAGTAGGACCTGAAAAAGTAAAAAATGCCGTAAAAAAACCTTTAAAAGGTTTGAAAGTTGCGTCTTATTACGGCTGCTTATACGAAAGACCCAAAACAATTACTAAAACAGGCTATAAAAGTAAAAGAGACGATTCAGAGAATCCTTACTTTCAAGATGAACTCTTAGCTGCTACAGGAGCTGAAGTTATAAAATTTGACGCTGCCGCTTCATGCTGCGGAGGCGCCCATGCTCTTCAGGACGAATCGTTGTCGGCGACATTGTCGGCTACCATTTTATCTGCAGCCAAAAAAGCAGGAGCCGATATTTTAGCGCTTCCATGCCCTCTATGCGGAGCTGCATTAGATATAAAGCAGCCTGAAATAGTTAAGGTTCACGGAGAGGATGCAAAAATTCCGGTTGTTTATTTCACGCAATTGATAGGTCTTTCTATGGGAAAATCTGCTAAAGATTTAAAATTGACAGATCCTATTTCTAATCCGATGGATGTGTTAAAATCTAAAGGATTGGTTTAAGTTTTATCTTATAAGCATATAAGATAATTAGCCAAGATTTAGATTATCTTATATATAATTTTATGCCTATCTTTTAATTAGTAGTTTAATGATTATTAATTAAATTTTAGGCATTTTTTTTAAATTAACATAAGAATAACAAAAAAATTCTGTTAATTTAATCTATTGTCAAGTAAATAAAAATGTAGTATTATAAGTTTTGAGAAATTTTATTGACGATTTTAAATTTAACAAAAAAAATTATTTTAAGGAGAAAAGAATCTTATGGCTAAAATGAATGGATGCGATATTCCAGAGGAACTTTATTACAATATCGAAAAACATGTTTGGGGCAAAATTGAATCTGACGGAACTGTTTCAATGGGCATGACAAGCGTTGCCGCCAGTCTCGCAGGTAAACTGTTATACATCACTCCAAAAAAAGTAGGACAAAAAGTAGCGCAGCTTAAATCCGTCGCAACTGTGGAAAGCGGCAAATACGTCGGTCCTGTCCCTGCGCCTTTCGGCGGTGAGATTATTGCAATTAACGAAGATTTAAAAGCAGACGTTTCTCCTATTAACAGCGATCCTTACGGTAAAGGATGGGTCTGTAAAATTAAACCTGCCGACATAGAAGCAGATAAGAAAAATTTACTGACTGGAAAAGATGCAGTAGATGCTTATAAGAAAAAAATTGAAGCTGACGGAATTAAATGCGAATAATCAGGTAAATTAATTAAACCGTTAATTTAAATTATATTCCTTAAATTATATTTTTCTATTTATATGCGTCTGTAAATTGCATTGAACACATATATGATTGCAAATTTTTTAATATATATGCCAATTGCAATATTAAAAAATTAATATTTTTCATAGTATATGTTGTTTATATATAATATTTATAGACGCGTTATTTATGTTATTTATATTAATGCATTATTTTTTGCATTATTTCTTGTATTATTCCTTATAGATGCGTTATTTTAAATTATGAAGGGAGGATATTTTCAATGGCTATTTTTAATGAATGCAATATCCCAGAAGATCTCTATTATGATATAGAAAATCAAGTTTGGGGAAAAAAAAATGACGACGGCACATTTACCTTTGGTATGACTGATCCTGCTCAATCGCTTGCCGGAAAAATATTATACGCCGATGTTAAAGCTGTCGGAAAAATTATAAAAAAAGGAAAAAGCGCCGCAACAATCGAAAGCGGAAAGTACGTCGGTCCGTTTCCTATGCCTTTTTCAGGAGAAATAGTCGCTGTTAACGAAGAATTGGAAAGCGACTCCCATATTATTAATTTAGACCCTTACGGAAAAGGCTGGCTAGTTAAATTAAAGCCGTTGCCTGAAGCAGCTTCCGATATAAATTTATTACCCACCGGCGAGGCAGCCGTGAATGCTTATAAAAAGAAATTAGAAGATGAAGAAATAATTTGTAAAAAAAGATAATAAAAAAAAGAGAAAATAATTATGAGTTATTATGAATTTGATAAACAAATAAGTTCTAAATATATTAATAGCTTCAATATAAGAAAAAATAATTTTGACAGCGTAATTCATTTTTATGCTCCAAGCATAAAAGCTTATGAAACCGAAGATTTTAAAAATGAGCAATCAGATTCATTTCCTCCCTTATCGATAACCGGCAGCTCTTGTTCCTTAAAATGCGACCACTGCAACGCTGAAATATTAAAATCTATGGATTCGGTAATTACCGCGGATGACTTATATCATAGAGCGTCTCAAATATTCAAATCAAAAGGCAAAGGTTTCTTGCTCAGCGGAGGTTCAAATTCTAAGGGTATAGTTGAAATTTTACCGTATATAAATACTATCAAAAAAATCAAAACCGATTTTAAGCTGAAAGTTATTGTTCACTGCGGCATTATCACCGAAGAAATAGCCGACGGTCTGCTTGATGCCGGCGTTGATTCCGCTATGCTAGATATAATAGGGGATGAAGATACTATTCGTTCCGTTTATCACTTAAAAGCTTCAGTAGAAGATTATGATAATTCCTTAAAATACTTATCCGAAAGAAATATTCCGTGTTCGCCTCATGTTGTTATTGGTTTGAAACATGGTAAAATTGCGGGTGAATTTAACGCAATAGATATTATATCTAAGTACAGTATATCTTCTTTAGTTCTTGTTGGATTTATGCCTATGGGAAATACGAAAATGGAAAATGCAATTCCCCCTGAACCGGAAGAAATAGGCAACGTTTTCATATATGCCAGGGAAAAATTTGCTCATACGCCTGTTCTGCTCGGCTGCGAAAGACCATACGGAATGAATAAATTTAAAATAGAGGAGCTCGCGGTTAAAGCAGGACTAAACGGAATTGCCTATCCTTCGGAAGGCGTTATACCTTTTAGTAAAGAACTTGAGCTAAAACCTTTATATTCAGATATTTGTTGTTCCTTAATTTTTGCGGAAGAAGCGCTATCTACTATTAATATAGGCGGTTAACTTCATATTAAATAATAAATAATAAAATGTTTAGAGTTGTAGATACCGGAGTTAAAGACTTTTCTTACAATATTGCTATGGATAAAGCAATGCTTGTTCTGAGAAAAGACAATATTATTCCTGATACTTTGCGTTTTTTAACATTCAAACCTTGCACGCTTGCGGGGTTTCATCAATCTGTATCTAATGAAATAAGAATAGACTACTGTAATGATAAGAATATTGATATCGGACGCCGGATTACAGGCGGGGGAGCGATATATTTTGATGAAGCGCAATTAGGATGGGAATTGGTTTTTTCTTCAAAAACCCTTAAAGTAGCAAATTTTCAAAACTTAACTGAAAATATATGTAATGCATTTGTATCCGGCATCAATAAATTGGGTATTGATGCAAAATTTAGACCTAGAAACGATATTGAAGTAGATGGGAAAAAAATATCAGGTACTGGCGGAACATACGATTCGTCTATATTTTTTTTTCAAGGCACTTTGCTTTTGGATTTTAATCCTGAAAATATGGTAAAATCATTAAAGATTCCTATCGAAAAATTAATATCAAAAAATTTTGATTCGATATCTGCAAGAGTTACATCATTAAAAAACGTTCTTGGTTATATTCCCGCTTTAGAAGTTGTAAAGTCTGCAATTATAGAAGGATTTTCAGAATATTTTAATATTCCGTTTAATTATGGAGTCTTGACAGAGGAAGAAAAAAATTATATTGCCGAAAATCAAAAATATAGATCGG
>JAKAQK010000218.1:0-2347 GCA_021822625.1 bacterium
CAACGTAGGGCGCACCGTAAAATCATCCAAATGCCTGTATCTATTTAAAACATGCAGGTCTTCAGCCATATTCACAGTCCCACGCTCTCCGCCGGAAAATATCAGGTTGTAGCCATTATCGCCATTCATTGCGGTTCATTTAAATAATTAAATTTAATAAGTTAACACCTTGATAAATCAATAGGAAATTAATTGAATAAATGATTATAATGAAGGATTAAATAATTAAATAAAAATTAATTAATCAAATAATTAAATAAAAATCAGATAATTAAATAAAAATTAATTAATCAATTAAATAAATAATTAAATAATTAAATAAAAATTAATCAATCAATCAATTTCCAGAATTTAGCAACTCTTCATATTGTTCCGGAGATAAAAGCTCTTCGACTTCATTTTCGTTGTTTAGTTTAACTTCTAATATCCATCCGCTATCATACGGCTCTTCATTTATAAGCTCCGGTTCATCTTTAAGCGATTCGTTAATTCTGGTAACCTGCCCGCCTAAAGGAGCATATAGTTCTGAAACAGATTTCGCCGATTCTATTGTTCCGAACGATTCATTCTGCTCCAGTTCATATCCTGCCTCCGGAATATCTACATAAATTATGTCCCCAAGCTGGTCCTGAGCAAAATCGGTAACCCCTATAAGCGCTTTATCTCCGTTAACTTTAACCCAGAGATGCTCTGAATTGTATTTTAAATTTTTTGGAACATCCATAAAAACCCCCTTTAGCACTGGTAATATAATATATAAAATTATTAAAGTAAATTTATTTTCCTTCTAAAAGTCTTGCAATATAACCTATATCAACCTTACCTGAGATATAATCCCCATCATTGATGATTTTTTTTATAAACGGAATATTTGTCTCAATTCCTTCAATCCAAAATTCATTCAATGCACTCTTTAATTTATTTATTGCGGTGGTTCTCGAACTATCATAAACAATCAATTTTCCAAGGAGTGAATCGTAAAACGGCTCAACTCTATAGCCGCAATATGCAAAATCGTCAACCCTGATATTAACCCCGCCCGGCTTATTATACATAGTTATAAGCCCCGGAGACGGTTTAAAATCACGGGAATTTTCGGCATTAATCCTAACTTCGATGCTATGACCTTTAATTTTAATATCTTCCTGTTTTATTTTAAGTTTATCTCCATTTGCTATTTTAATCTGCTCTTTAATAATATCAATACCTGTCACAAATTCAGTGACCGGGTGCTCCACCTGAACTCTTGTATTGACTTCCATGAAATAAAAATCGTTATCTCCGGCTAAAAGGAACTCAAACGTCGCCGCATTGACATATTTTATTTCTTTTAAAACTTTAGTTATAGCTTCGCCCATTTTTTTTCTCATAGATGCTTTAATAGCAATAGAAGGGCTTTCTTCTATAATTTTTTGATGTCTTCTCTGTATTGAACAGTCTCTTTCTCCAAGATATATTGCATTTCCATATTTATCTGCCAGAACTTGAAATTCTATATGTCTTGGATTTTCACAATATTTTTCAAGATAAACATCTTTATCGCCAAAAAAAGTAAGTGCCTCCTGTCTTGCCTGATGATAAGCCTGAATCAAATGGGCAGGAGACAAAACCATCCTTATTCCTTTACCCCCGCCGCCCATTGAAGCCTTTAAAACTAAAGGATATCCAATTTCTTCCGCAGCTTTTTTTAAATTTTCTTCATCTTCATCATCGTTATCCGCTCCTATATCGCCGCTTCCGGGAAGCACCGGAATACCCAAACTTGAAACAAGTTTTCTGGCATTCCGCTTATTTCCTAATGTATTCATATTGTCTGCGGTCGGTCCAATAAATTTTATGCCGCAATTTTCGCTTATTTCCGCAAAATTAGCATTTTCAGACAGAAAACCGTATCCGGGATGGATTGCTTCACTATCGGTAACCTCTGCTGCCGATATTATAGAAGATATATTTAAATAACTCTTGGCGGATGGCGGAGGACCAATACATATAGCTTCGTCGGCATACTTAACATGAAGACTATTTTTATCAGCGGTTGAATAAACCGCAACTGTTCTAATTCCCATTTCTTTGCATGCCCTTATAACTCTGACGGCAATCTCGCCTCTATTGGCAATTAAAATTTTTCTGAACATATTTTGTATGTTTAATTATAGTATTTATATTATAATAATATGTTAATTGATATCGGCAAATCAATAAAAAAAGAACTAAATCAAGCAAGTCTGAAGCAGATTTAAACCGGCTCCACTATAAAGAGCGGCTGTCCATATTCGACGACCTGCCCATTTTCTACAAGAATTGACACAATACGGCATTTTATATCCGTTTCTATTTCATTCATAAG
>JAKAQK010000218.1:2357-2931 GCA_021822625.1 bacterium
TACACACAGGACTATTTTTTTCTACTATTGAGTCAATTTCCACAAAAGGCGGTTTATCCGGAGCCGAAGCCCTATAAAAGGCGCCTACGAAAGGAGATACAATTTCTTTATAGTTAGATACATCTTCTTTTGATTCGACAATCTTCTTGCTAATGTCTTGAACCGATAATTCTCCTTTAGATATGTTTGATAACGCAGAAGCCTCAGCTTCCGAAATTTGTTCGGCAAACTTATCAAGCATTCTTTCCTGCCGATTGCTATTTGTTATTGTTTTATAATCCTGAAAATCAAGTTCTTCATCTAATTTAATCTTTATTTCTTCATCGCCTTTTTTATAATAAAATTCGCCGACTTTATTTGACTTTATGAATTTTATAAGGTCTTTTATGTCTTTAATATTCATAATATTTTTATATTAATTGAATTAATAATTTAATAATAAATTAAATAAGTTATTGATTTTTAATTGATTTTAATGTACTTAACTTTAAATAACAATATATTTAAAAAGTGCCGTTTAATCGTCAATTAACCTCCTCGTATAATTAGTGTAATTAGTATAATTAGTATAATT
>JAKAQK010000219.1 GCA_021822625.1 bacterium
GATCTTATCTCTACAAGCGCAAATATATCCTCAAAAGAAAGTCTTATTGAGTTTCGCGAAAATGAGCTGGATTATATATTTGCCGATTATAACGACAAAGACGGCATAATTGCGATAAACGACGGAAAACTGGCAGGCGGGTGTTCTACAATACTCAAAATAGACGGCTGCACAAGAAAAATCAATATTGTTAGAGAAGGGAATAATAATATTAAAGAAAGATTATCCTGCTATATAAAAAATATTAAAAATAACACATAGACAAATAATAGATAAATAATAGATAAATAGATGAATGCAAAAAATAACCGTGATATTAGGGGAGAATAATAAATTGATAAATTCGCGAAATATTTTAGGTATTATAGGCGGAAGCGGATTGTATAACATTGAAGGATTAAATAATATTAAAGAGGTTTCCGTAGACACTCCTTTCGGCGCGCCTTCCGACAATCTTATTTTTGGGGAAATTGACGGAAAACAATTAGTATTTATACCAAGACACGGTAGAGGGCATAAAATTTTACCTTCTGAGATAAATTATGCGGCAAATATTTATGCTCTTAAAGCGGCAGGCGTCTCGAAGGTTATTTCCGTAAGTGCCGTGGGGAGCCTTAAAAAAGAAATAATTCCGGGTGATATGGTAATTGTCGATCAGTTTTTTGATTTTACTAAAAATAGAAAAAATACCTTTTTCGGAGACGGTATCGTAGCTCATGTTTCTATGGCTGAGCCGGTTTGTCCGTGTTTAAGAAATATCGTTATTGATTCATGCAAATCTTTAGGGCTCAGATATCATTCCCAAGGAACATATATTTGCATAGAAGGACCTCAGTTTTCATCTAAAGCGGAGTCTTTATTTTTTAAAGACAGCGGGTTTGATGTTATAGGTATGACAAATGCAACCGAAGCAAAATTTGCCCGCGAAGCAAGTCTCTGCTATACCACAATCGCTATGGCGACAGATTATGACTGCTGGCACGAAGAGGAAGAAAATGTTAATGCCGATATTATTATAAAAATTCTAAATGAAAATGCAGAAAAGGCAAAAAATATTATTAAAGAAGCTATTAAGCATATAACTTATGGCGATGATGTCGGGAACGGTAACATTAACAATATAAATGATGATAATAGTAATGCCGATACTAATATTAATCGTCATTCAAATGATATAAACCCTGAAAAAACAACCCATAGTATTTGCTCTTGTTCATGCTCATCATCTTTAGAACATGCTGTTGTGACTTCTAAAAAAGACGTGCCGGAACAAATTTTAAAAAAACTTGCTATTTTTGAAATATATAAATAAAATAATTGCTTATTATAATTATGAGCATATAATTATAGATATATAATTAGAGACGCATAATTAGAGATAGACGCTAATTAAAGAATTAAATAGCTGATTAGATGTTGATTAGATACCAAAGAGATACGTTAATGAAATAATAAAAAGTATATATTGTTATAATTAATGTCATATAATAAAAAAGATAAATGACATCTGTCTCTTATTTTTAAAGATTATTGGCCATAATTATTATAATTATTTATAACGATTTTCGATTTACCTAATTCATTCTAATTTAAATAAAATAATTTTAAGGAAAATAAAAATATGGCTATAACTGTTATAGGTTCTGTTGCTATCGATAATATAGAGACGCCTTTTGAAAAAAAACAAAATATATTGGGAGGTTCCGCATCGTTTTTTTCGGTTGCCTCTTCTTATCTTACGGATGTTAATGTTATTGCGGTAGTAGGAAGCGATTTTAACGATAAATATACAGATATTCTGAAAAGTAAAAACATAAACGTTGATAATATAATTAAAAAGCACGGAAAGACATTTCATTGGGAAGGAAAATACGATTACGATATGTCGGATCCTCAGACACTTAATACCGAACTCGGTGTTTTTTCAGATTTTAAACCTTCAGTTCCGCATGTCTTTAAAAACGATGCGCTTTTTTTAGCTAATATTGACCCCGATATTCAGCTTGAAGTTTTGGAACAAATGCTTTCTCCTAAATTAATCGCGTTAGACACTATGAATTTCTGGATTGAAAAAAAGAAGGATAAATTGCTGCAGGTTATAAAAAAATCTGATATATTTATTATAAATGAATCGGAAGCAAGAATGCTAACCGGCGAGGCTTCTATATTTTCTGCCGCTAAGAAAATTTTTAAATACGGCGCTAAGATAATTGTGCTTAAAAGAGGTTCTTACGGCGCTACGCTATTTACCGAGGGCATGTTTTTTATGACTCCGGCATATCCTTTAGAAAACGTCGTAGACCCGACTGGAGCAGGCGATTCATTTGCCGGCGGATTTTTAGGCTATATTGACAACACAGATAATTTAAGCGATGAAAATTTAAAAAAGGCTCTTGTTTTTGGAAATATTATGGCATCATTTGCTGTTGAATCGTTTAGCATCGATAAACTTCTTTCAATAGACGGAGACAAGATAAAAGATAGATTCTCTAAATTTAGGAATATGACGTATTTTGAAGATATTTAAATATAATAATAATTGATTAATTAAATTTGATTAAATTTAATTCAGTTTATTTAATTTTATGTAATTCAGTTTAATTAATTAAGTTTTATTTAATTTTATTTAATTTTCTTTAATATAATTCAGTTTAATCTAATCTAATTAAGTTTTATTTAATTTTACCTTATTTAATTTAATTTAATTGAATTAATTCAGTTGAAAAATTTTTTTAATACTTAAAATTATTATGTCTCGTTTTTTTACATTTAATTCAGATAAAAAATTTCTTGTTAAAATAAGTATTATTATTGCGCTAAGCATTGCATCTTCTTTTGCATTGTATGGATGCGGATTTTCTCAGGTCAGTAAAACAGATAAGCTAAAGTCTGTCCTTTACTATAGAATAGGTTCAGGGTATTTC
>JAKAQK010000053.1 GCA_021822625.1 bacterium
CGATCTTAACTCAATGATAAAAAAGCCGATTACAAAATATCTGCCGTACAAAAAAATAAAATTATAAATAAAATCCAATAATTTAATTTTATAATATATGGAATCTTTAATTTTAAACATTATTGAAAATGCCAGAAACATCCCGAAAGTAAAATTTCTTGCCCACTGATTTGTTGAATAAGTTAAGACGCCTTTATTGACGCCGTAACATTGAATTCTTTTAATCATATATATTATCTCATAAATTTCTACTATAATAAACATGAATAGAGCCGCTACCCATATTAACCCGCTGAAATTACTGCTGAATCCGGTAATAACGCAAGCGAGACCAAATGTAGATATTGCTCCGTGTATTATGACGTTGCCTATTTTCCAATTATCCATGATTTTATATTTATATTTTATATAATTTCTTATTATCATATATAATCCGACAATATAAAATAATGCAGATAAAATTAGGAGCATATTATCCGCGCTTCCCCTGAAAAATTTTCCCAGAAGCAGACTTCCGTCTATAACTACATAGCTTGTAGCTACCGATATTAAAAGAATAACCCCGTTTAAATTATACATGAGAATTTTTTTAGAATAATTTTCCTGATATATTGCCTTATAATTTTTTACGGAAATAAACAAATACAGCAAATAAATAACACAGCCGACAATAAATAAAATATAAGCTAATATTAATATATTGCCGAGTTCTTTGATAATTGACAGAGTGACGGTAAAAAAAGCAATAACATAAGTTCCGTTTGCAAAGGTATGTATTTCGTCTGAGAAATTATGGCTAAGATAATATTTTTTTGAACGAAGTTCATTTAAATTGCTTAAAACGATAATAATTAATATAGAAATCAATAAATAAACCGCATACGGTCCTATTATCCGTTTTAAAAAATAATCCTGCTGAAAAGCCCCGTTTATCATGATACCAAAAGCGACGGCTATAGCGCCTGAAAAGGTAGGAATATATATATTGTTTTTAACAATAATGATTGAGATAATAATCGTTAAAACAGATATAATAACTATAAAAAGTAATAGTCCGATAATCATAATTCGTTAATTATATCACAGGATTTAGAACTATATATAAAAAAACTAAAACTATTTTAAATTGAGGAATTTATGCAGCTGTAGTCCTATTTTAACATTTAACCTGTCAGATAAAATCTTTTCGGCTAAAATATGAGATGAAAATTGATTTTCGGCGACGTTGGCGGCGCTGAGTATTATTTTTTCAGTTTTGATGATTTTTCTGTTTGCGTTTATAAAATTCTTGGCAAATTCATAATCTCCTAAGTTTCCTATAATAAATTTTAATTCGTCGTTTTTATTGATATAATTTAAATTTTCGTAATAGTTACAATCTACAAATCCGCTTGACGGACATTTTATGTCCATTATTTTTACAACGTTATCTGGAATATTTTTAATACTTAATGTGCCGTTTGTTTCAACAAGCACGGTATATTTTAAATCTAAAAATCTATTTATTAATTCATAAACGCCTTCCTGCATTAAAGGTTCTCCGCCCGTTATTTCCGCTAATTTTATATTTTCGCCGTATTTTATTATTTCTGTCATAATATCGTCGATATACATTGATTTTGCGTTTATGTCCGTCAGCGCTTCTTTTGTGTCGCAATACGGACATCTTATATTGCATCCTGCCAGTCTTACAAAAAAACAGGGGGAACCCGCAAATGAGGATTCTCCCTGAATACTGTAAAAAATATCGTTTACTTTTAAAATAAATTCGCCATTTTTTTTTATGTTACTCATTATCTAAATATAATATCTATTTAGGTAATATATTGCAATGCTATTTTATACTGCATGAATAAAATATTATATAACTCAATATTAATTTATATTATTGATTTATATTTTGAGATAAAAAGCTTATTATCAATATTTTCAGTTTCTAACAATAAAAATATAAATTCTTAGAATATAGAAAGTAAGATTGACATAATTTATTAATTTTAATTAGTTTTCGATTATTTTACGGCTGCAGATACGCATAGCCTTCATTTTCTTTTTGTACAATGTAAAATATTGCACCCGGATAAACAATATGCACAAATTTAAAAATTTGCGATTTTTTTACATGCATACCTAACATTGTTTGATGGCATGCCACTAATTTCACGCCATAGCTGGCAATACTCTGAAGTAATGGATAATATTTTTTGTCAGATTTCATGAAAAGTTTAAGAGCAGGACCATAAGCTACCACAAGAATTTTATAATTAATAAAATGCGTGTCTGAAATTCTAACGTTGTTTGAAATATTATTCAATAATAAACTCCAATATTTTGGATTTTGAGGTACCTGATAAAGTTCTTTCAATTTATGATGTTTAAAATATTTCAATGCATTTATGTCTTTAGCTCTTGCATATGAATTTTGTATAAATATAAAAGTTAAAAAAATGGTAAAGAACAGACAAACAACTATATTTAATATATTTTTCATAATTTTCTCCTGGTATCATTTAGTTATAAAAGCCAATATTGAATGATATAGCAGTATGCAACATTTATAAATAATTTTTATTTATTTGATTTAATTTTACTATCAGTCTAATTACGGTATATAAATAATAATCGCAAGTTAGCCAATTTTATTTAGCAATAAATCGCTTCGATGGAAGATGGCATTATTAATAAATATATTTGATGCATTGTATTAACCGGCGGTTGGTGATTTGCGATATATAACTTTTTCCGTTTGGATTGATTGAATAATTTTATGATTTCTGATGTATTCTGCAATAACATCGCATGCTTTAAATTTTGTTAACCCTTTATCATCTGAGTTCATGTTTTGCATTTTTCCGCCTGTTGATACAGCCCAGTATTTTTTATTCAAATTTAATGGTTTTCCGTTAATTTCCCAGCTTTTGATTCTCTTATTAAATGATTCATTTATATGTATATGAAATTTTGAATTGGAGACACGGGTGGCGTCTCCGCCCATCTGTAAATAAGCATCTTTCGCAAAAACATCGCTCAGAACACTTAATTGCGATAATAATAACTGTTTTCCCGTAAGGAGGGTTTTATAAACCTCAGGATAAGTTGTTCCATATTCGCCATAAACATTTTCCATAGTAATATCGGAACCTGGAAGCAAAGTCTCCCCCCAACGCCAACCTGGGGCAAAAAATAATGGAGTGTCAAATTTTTCTATAAATGCCTGCTCTGCAACGTTATCAACCGTACTGATAAATGTTGCCCGCCTATATAATAAACTTTCCGTCGTCCCTAATTTCTCATTTAATATATTATTATAGGGTTTAAATTCGTCTTCTATGACCTGCGTAATTTTAGGATCCGGTTTAATCCAATTTGATACAATAGGTATAAGCTTATGGTCATAAGCCGTAATTTTTTTATTTGAAACATTTAAATCTAATCTCCCAATAAATTTTCCGTGAGTTCCTGCCTGAACTATTATAGTATTGTTTATAATTTCAGGTGCTGGAAGAATATCGTGGGTATGACCTCCCACAATTACATCTATGCCCTTAATTAAAGCTGCAAATTTTCTATCAACTTCAAGTCCATTATGTGAAAGTACAACTACGATATCAACTTTTTCAATATTTTTTAATTGATCTACCATTTTTTGAGCATGATGGGTATCTATGCCAAATGACCACCCTTCGACAAAATGGGCCGGGTGCGCAAGCGGAACATACGGGAATGCTTGTCCGATTATACCAACTCTTAGCCCATTAACTTCCTTTATGATATATGGTTTAAAAATTAAATTCCCCCATGTTGCATTTTTTACATTCTGGGCAATAAAAGGGAAATTTAGATTTTTTATATTTTCCAACAATTGTTCCTTTCCGTAAGTAAATTCCCAATGTCCAGTCATTGCGTCATAACCCATCGCATTTTGAACGGTATAGACAGCCTTTCCTTTTGTCAAAAGAGCAATACCGGTTCCTTGCCATGAATCGCCGGTATCAAGTAATATAGTTTTGCCATATCTTTCATCCCTAATTTTATTGATTACCGTGCTCATATGAGCATATCCGCCCATAGGTCCATATTCCTTAGATAGGTTATCAAAATTTTTGTAAGAACAAAAATATCCCATAACCGACTTTGGGTTTATATCATAATATAGACAGAAAGGATCCCCAACTAAATGACCTGGTCTTCCATTCATAATTTTAGGACCTATATTCACTGACGGTTCTCTATATAATACCGGTTTTAAATGCGCATGAGAATCTGAATTCCAAATGATAGTAAGATTGCCTACGGGCTTATACTTAAGCAGATTTGCAGGATTAATCGCTAAATAACCTGTAAGGAGTGCAGTTTTTTTTAAAAAATCTCTTCTCGTAACAGTATTTTCCATGGCTTTTTATATCTCCATTAATAAAAATTGAATTAAAATGAAATAAAACAGAAAATTTTAATATTTTATCTTAAAAAATTTCATAGCAACCATGATTAGTAACTTAATTATTTATAGTTTACGCATCAATCTACTAACATTCATAAAATATATATTGTCTAACCTAATGTTAATAAATTTTTTAAAAACCATCTTTTACTGAATTTATAATGCTCATCATCTGACGACTTACTTTCAATGCTGTTTTTTTCATCATTGGAGTATTATTTTTAAAAAATTTAAGTGCAAATGATGGCAAAAATCCTATAATAACTGCATATTTTCCCTGTTTATATACAGCAACTCTGCATGGCATAAAAGCCGCATAATTTTTATTGCCATTTAGAATATCGTATGCATAAGATAAATTACAAAATTCAATGACATCTAATTTTGATATTTTTTTTCCTATGCCTTGGATACCTTGCGAGATAGGATTTACCGAAACTATAACATAATTATCATTTATTATGGATTGCTTTAAATCGAAAACAACATTTTTAAACTTTTTTTTTATTTTTAATATATAAAATGCTTTATTATTTTTACTTAAAGCAAAAACATTGTTGACCGAACCTCCGCAATAAATAATTACAAATAAAAATAAAACAATACATTTTTTCATTTAATCTCCGTAATTGTAATATAGTTAATAAACATTTATCTGAACAGATTTTTTATATATATTGCCTTTATTGTCATGCATTACAAAATCTAACGGTGCACTTTTTTCAGCCTTTACATAAAACGCTAAAAAAGGATTTGCCGCAATTCCTATGCCATAATTACATGTTGTTATCAATTTTTTATCATAGAATATATTAACTTTATTAATTATCCATTCGGGTATAATTTTACCTGTTTTAGAATTTTTCACAAGTCCTGTATTCATAGGATGTTCGGTTAAAGTTAAAACTTTAAAATTTTTTCCTTTTTTTACTCTTCTCGGCACCCTTACCATTATCGTTCCAATTTTCATTTTTGATCCCTCATTTTATTAAAAATACGTGATATTAATTAACTAAGTTAAACTTTTTTGATTATTTTACAATCTTAAAAATAAAATCAGCATCCTCCTACGGTCACTTTAACAAGTTTCCTTGCACCATAAACTTCATTATTAGAATATTCTGCCAGAACCTGAACATATGATTCTTGCATCAATTTTATTCTGGTAGAGATATACGCTTTACCGTTAAATGGCGTCAAGTCAAATGAACCCAACAATAGGTGCGGATTATTTAAATCGCATATATAAAAAGTCTTTAAATATAAATTGTCGGTTTGTGGCTTTTTGATTTCCATTTTTATCGGCACCATAGCTCCATCCTGAGCAATTAATGGAAGACTTATTTTTGGAATCAACAATTTTTCTTCGGCAGTCGGATTTGCAATCCACTTAACTTCTTTCCCATTAATGGTTTTAACATAATTTGTTTTCATCTTAACTGGCTTAAGTGAAATGTTTCTGGCAAAAGAATCTCTCGGAACATTCAATATTGAACTTGCTCCTATCGTCAAAGCAGTCGTTAAAATTGTTTTTTTTATAAAATCCCTTCTTGTTATTTTATTTATATTTAATACTATCTTCTCGCCGTCATCGGCAAACTGTCTAATATTTTTATTCATGGTATCGTAATCTCCTTAATGTTAAAATTATTTTTTATTAATTAAAATCGTATATATAGAAAACTTGATTAAATCACATGTGTTTTGTAAATATTGTCATTTTTTTACACTTGATTTAAAACTTTTAATAATATATTAAATAAATTAAAAATTCCATACAATAGCAGTGCCCACTGCAGCTATATTTTTATGCGTCGCGGTATCTAAACATGCAGTTGAAGCATTAGTTACGCAGCCGGAAGAATAATTACCCGGCCCATAAAATGTCTCAAGCCCTCTTCCTGTAAACATATAAGACGCCCAAGCTTTCCAGAAAAAACCTTTTTTAATAACATGCACAAAATCAAGGTCAAATTCTGTTCCTATGTTGCTTCCGCCAAAAAGAGGAACATATTTGCCGTTTACATGTATATTCGATTTTACCCAGTTAGCCTGTATCACAGCTTCAGTTAAATTATTTTTATCAGGTAAAAACTCTCTGAATAAAATCTCTTCAATTCTTTTGTTTTCCAGATTGGAAGATAACGGTGCACCATACATATAACTATTTCCGGGAGCGAGTATCTGTATCATCTGCCAGTTAGAAGTTATAAGATTGCCAAATAAAGTAGGTTGATTTTGAACCCTTGAATAATCGGACATATCATACGAACCTGCTTCTATCGGAGCACCAAGCCCAAATTTAAATCCTATCATAAGGGGCATCTTTTTAATGCTTGTTAATGTTGAACCTTTAGCATAAATATCGTATGAATTAACAGTGTCATAAGTATTATTACCAGCCGGTTCAACCAGCAAAGGAGCAGTCAGGGGAGAATTCGGGTTAGCTCCCCCCCACTGGGTCCATAAATAATGATTAGCGGAACGACTATTGAGCAGTCCATCGGACAAAGCAGCCGACGTCGGCATGGCTTTACCTCTGAGATAATCAAATTCAATCGCAAACTTATTTTTACCGTTTTCATACCATAACGAACCGCCTGCCAAAGTAATGTTAAGGGTAGGCCAAAAATTATTGTCGTTAGTATATGAACCAAATGTTTGAAAATAAACAGAATTTGGCACATTATATAACGGAGCCTGAAATTGATTGAGATGTGCCTCTGAAAACCATGCGCTAAAAATCGTATGTCTTACTGGTTTTTTTGTTATGAATTGAATCACTGGGATTGTTCCCATTTGCACATGAGTATAACCCATGGCAGAGGTCGGATAAAACCCTTCAGTTGTTCCAGCAAGTCCTTGCAATGTGTTACATGGATTGAGTTTATTTGAAGAATAGCAATATGTCCCGGCAGCTGCCATCGACGTTATCATAGTACCTGCGGTTATATTGAAATTGCCGACGTTAAAATTATCAAATATACCATCGACATCTGTTCTTATAGCCACTCCGAGACCAAAATGCAAAAATGTCCTGCCAAATATAATATGTCTGAAATATTGATTTGGCAATCTTAAATTAATATAAACTTCTCTCATGCCAAATGTATCAAAATCATTATTAAAACCGACCGGCACAGGATTTTGAGCTAGCGTTTGGAATCCAGGGGGAATTCCGCCATAATAGTTTGCAATGCCGTTATAATCGCTTGAAAGTGCAAACTGGGTATATAAACTTATAAGTTTTTTATATTTAATTAATGTATTAATCCTTAACATTTGGGCAAATTCTTGAAATGAATTATTATTCGGATATCCTGAAACATTTTGAAATCCTTGCCCTTGATTCTCGGCATAAAAAGCCGCACCTATATACCTGCCTCCTAGCATAAAACTAATTCCGCTATGCGGCGGTTTAATTTGCTGTTTTTTAAGCTTAATTGCAAACACGGTAACAGGATTATTGAATAAGTATACCAAAAAATAAAATATTGCCACACCAATATAGATTGATTTCAATCGCATCCTCCCCTCCTGTGAATTTTATGCGAAAATAATTAAACAAATATACAATAATAAATTTTTTTTAATAATAAATAAAATTTATAGCAGTTATAGTTATATACTGCAAAGTATATATAGCAAACATTATGCCATAATAATATTATGCATAATTTCTAATTTATAATGACTATGAATTGTTTTTAGGATAAGTAATTGTCCGCATAAGAACAATATAGTGCAAAAAAGGACTTTTTGTGATAATAATCGGTACGACTTTATTTATTAAAAATTAAAATCAAATTTAATTTGCGATAACATTTAAATTTAAGATTTAAAATAAACTATCGTTTATTAAACAGGTCGTATTTTTTCATTTTAGTTCTCAGTTGTTTTCTTGATATACCGATAGAAGCAGCTGTTTTTGTCTGATTATAATTATATTTTTCAAGTGCCTTAACTATAAGTTCTTTTTCTACCGAATCCAAATCTAAATCGTAATCTATATTATTATCAGAAGACATAAAAATAGACGAGGCTTCTCTTGTTTTTTTTAAATAATTTGGTAAATTATCTACTTCAATGGTATCAAAAGGGGTAATGATAACAGCTCTCTCAATGATATTTTCAAGTTCTCGTATATTACCCGGAAAATTATATTGCATTAATTTTTCTTTAACATCTTTTGATATACCAACTATATTCTTTTTGTTTTCCGCATTAAATCTTTTTATAAAATAATACACAAGCGGCATGATATCGTCTTGCCGTTCCCTGAGCGGAGGAACTTTTACATGAAATACATTTATCCTATAAAACAAGTCTTCTCTAAATTGATTCCGCAATACGGCGCTTTCTATGTTAATATTTGTTGCACTTACAATTCTTGCAGTCAGTTTTATAACAGCATTAGAACCTATCATTGAAAATTCACGCTCCTGCAATATTCTTAACAATTTTGACTGAACAAACAACGGCATTTCTCCAATTTCATCTAAAAACAATGTTCCATTAGACGCAAGTTCAAATTTTCCTTTTTGTGTATTTATAGCATTTGTAAATGACCCTTTTGCATGACCGAAAAGTTCATTTTCTATTAAACTCTCAGGGTATGCGTTAATATTAATTCCGACAAAAGGTCCTTTTCTTCCTGATATTTCATGAATAATTTTTGCTATTAATTCCTTGCCAGTTCCTGTTTCACCCGTTATTAGAATATTTGAAGGGGCATTAGCAATCATTCCTATTTCTTTAATCAAATCTTCCATAATTTTAGATTTGTAAATCAACTTAGTGTTAAATTGCGGTTTATTTTCATTATAATAGTTTGCCTTTTTGCTAAGCAAAATGTTTATATTACTAATTAAGCCGTCCATATCTATCGGTTTGCTTATGAAATCATCGGCTCCTATTTTGATTGCCTTAACAGCATCGTCAATAAAACCGTTTGCCGTAATCATTATAAATATAATATCTTTATTAGCCCTTCTTACAAGACTCAAGAAATCCAATCCATTCATCCCTGTTAATATTAAATCGCAAAGTATCACATCATAGTTATTGCTGTCCAACTTTGCAAGTGCAACCTCTGCGCTAATGGCTGCATCAACATTAAAACCGTTTTGTTCAAGATTTGAACCGACAGTTTTTAAAATATTTTTCTCGTCGTCAATTAAAAGTATTCTGCTCATGATATAAAATTAACTTAAAGTATAATAAAGTAAAATATTATAAAATTATCCGCCTTGGGAGTATAATTGTAAAAACAGTAAATCCATCCATTCTTTCAGCTTTAATTAATCCTTTATGCAAAAGCACAATTCTTGAAGATATAGCAAGCCCTAAACCGGTTCCGCTTTTCTTAGTTGTAAAAAAGGGTTTAAATACGTTATTTATATTCAAAGTTTTTATACCTTCTCCATTATCAGATATGCTTATTGATATTTTATCTTTTTTATATGCTGAGGAACTTATTATTTTTATTACTGGGTCGTTTACATTGCTAACTGCATCCATTGCGTTAATAAGTAAATTAATAATAACCTGCTTTAATAATTCCCTATCACCTTTTATTAATCCGATAGAATTATCTAATTGTTTTATAATTTTTATATTGATATTTTTTATTTCATAATTTAATATCTGAAGTGATTCATTTATTATATAATTCAAGTTAATATCGGCTAATTTTGGTTCTCTTTGTTTTGCAAAATTCATAAAACCTACCGTCATATTATTGAGTCTTTTTAGTTCTTCTTCGATAATATTAATAAATTCTATCAAATTTTTATCTTTAACATGAAGATTATTTTTTATATATTTATTGCTGGAGTTAATCACATAAGCTGCATTTTTAATTTCATGTGCTACCATACTGGACATTTCTCCCATCTGCGCCATACAATTTAATTCCTCCCTTTCTTTACTAATTAAATCTATTTTGTCAATATATCCTTTTATATTCTTAATCATAGAATTAAAAATATCAGCTAAACTTCCAATTTCATCTTTAGAACTAGGTTGTATATGAACTGAATAATCTCCATTGGATACTTTCACCATGTTGTTTTTAAGTGATAAAAGAGGTTCTATGATTTTAGATATTATAAAATAAAATATAACAAGGCCTATACATATAAAAATAAAACTTATAAGATAAAACCTTGCTGCAACCCAAAAAACCCTTAGGTTTATTATCTGTAACTCTTTTTTAATATTAAATTGTATATAAACTTTTCCTATGATTTTATTATCATGTTTTATTAAATCCGGAGGAATATTTTTTATTAATTTTTCATTATATAAGCCAAAATAAAGCCGATGTTTTATGCCTATCTTATTGTTTTTTAATACGCTGATATATAGATAATTAATATAACTATTCTTATGAGCTTCATAAAGAATATTTTTTATAGATTCAATATCTTTATGTAATAATGAAAATTTTAATTGCGATATGCATATATTTTTACGTGCATTATTTTTTAAGGAATTTCTATAAACAAGTGTAGCATAAATTGTGTACAACGCAATAGAATTAACGGTAATCATTATAAAAAACAAGACAACAAAAGATGAAAAAAGGAGTTTTGTTCTTAAACTTATATCGTTTATAAATTTCAACATATTTTATGTTATGCCATGTATAAACATAACTGTTAATTAATAATTATACAAATATTCGATTATCATATTTTATAAATTCCGATTTGTTTATTTAATCCCATTGACAACTGGGACAATTCTGATGACGATGTGTCAACCAGTTTACCCGTATTTAAGCTTTTCTCTTGCTCAAGCATAATAGATTCAGACGAGTCGGATATTTCTTCTAAAATACTTGATTGTTCTTCTGTTGCAGCCGCAATTCTTGTAACCATATCGGTAACCATATCAATCAAAGATTTTATTTCATCTATTGAGTTCCCTGCAAGATTTGCTGCGTCAACCCCTTTTAATACTTTGTTTCGTCCGGCTTCTATTGATTTAACGGCTTTTGCAACATCATTCTGCAACGTAACTATCATGTTGGTAATTTCTTTCGTTGCTTTCGTTGTTCTTTCGGCTAATTTTCTTACCTCATCTGCCACAACTGCAAATCCTCTTCCTTGCTCTCCGGCTCTAGCCGCTTCAATTGCTGCGTTAAGTGCAAGAAGATTAGTTTGGTCGGCAATTTCATCGATAACAACCGTTATTGCTCCAATTTTTTCAGATGACATCCCGAGATCTTTTATTGCATCGTTTATAACTATTACTTCATTATCTATATACTTCATTTCAGAAATAACATTTTTAACTAAATCAGTTCCTTTGCCTGTTTCTTCCTGAGTATTTTTAACAATAATATTAGCCGATGAAATATTTTTTGCAATCTCAACCACCGCTGAACTTATCTGCTTTATAGAATCGATAATTGCAATAGTTTTTGTTTTCATAATATTTATATTATTATCAAGTTCTCTGGACGAATCTGATAATTCCTTACCATGAGTTGAAAGATTTGATGAAGTTTTTTTAATACTTTTGACATTTACTATTAAAGATTCTATTAATGTATTTACATGCATTATTAGAGCTCCAATCTCATTTTTTGGATTCATGACAAGATTTATTTTCTGTGTTAAATCCCCTTGCGCTATATCTTTTATTTTTTTTATTACTATTTCAAGTTTATCAACGAAAGATTTCTTAAAATATACACTAGTTAAAAATAAAATTATCAACAGAAAAAAAGGGATTATTATAAAACTGAAATACAAAACTTTTATTTTATCCGCAACTTTTTTAGTGATCACCGCGCTTATATCTTCTACGCTTTTAATAGTCGGGTTCATCATTTTTTTTATATATGATGGAGAATAAATTAAACCGTAACGGGATGGATTGCTTGTAATTTTAAAAAGAACTTTTCTATGAGACAGCAATTCTTTTCTTAACATTTTTAGTTTTAAATTTATTTTTTTATTTTTATACCTTTGTAGTAATGATTTTTTTATTCCAAAAATAGAAATGAATTTTTCTTTTTTAAATCCGTAAACATACCCGTTAAGAGAAAGCATGTTCTCTGTTTGAATTTTTTTTGTATTTCTTATAATTTTTTCTATCTTCGAGTTGATTACATTACTATTAAATGGTTTATTCCTCAATTTTGCTATTTCTTTTTTATATTTCTTTATATGTTCTAAGCTTATTATATTTAAAACATTCCTTTGGATTTTTACTAACGAAATTGAGGTAAGACTTATTGCTTCTTGATTATAAGAAGCGCTTCTTAAGAAATAAACATAGCGTAGAATGAAGAAAAAAATAATTGAAATAATTAAAAAAATAATAATCGAACCAAAATATAAACGGGATTTCAAGGTAATAAACATTAGTCTCCTTATAAATAAAATGAATTATTATTATTCATTAATTAAAATTTTAATAGATGTTCAGGAACTGCAAATGCAATAATTTGACTTTAATGCTTTTAACAGTTTTGAATTAATAATTAATATTAACATATCCTTGGCTTTTCAATTTAAATATATAAAAAACGGCACCGGGATAAGCGATTTTTACAAATTTGAATAGTTGCGATTTTTTTATGCTTAATGTTTTCATGGTTAAATGGCATGTGACAAATTTAACTCCGTATGTGTGGAAACTCTGAATAGTTGGATAATTTTTTTTATTATACTTATTCATAAAAAATTTAATCCCACCAGGACCGTAACCAACTACAATAATCTTATATCTAAAAAAATATCTGTTAGAATAAATAATTGCGTTACTTATATCGGATAAAAGCAACGGCCACTTTTTAGGATTTTGCGACACCACATATAATTCTTTTAGCGTCTTATGTTGAAAATAAGGAACTGTATTTATCCTTTGATTTGTTGAAGAAAAAGCATTTCTACTGTAAATTGACACAATAGAAAAAGAAATTAATAACAACAAGATAAATTTTAAAAATATATACATATAAAAAACCTCTAATTATAATTGTATATTTTAATTATATTATAAAATAAATGCTATTAATATGTGTTTTTAGATGGGATAACTTTAATTCTATAGCCATTAGACAAGTAGTATAGGTAAAAATCTAGATATTTTATGATATTAGAATCTTTTTTAGGTCTAAAACCGTCTTCTCCATAAACAATACAGTGCAACAATTGATCCTTTAGTGTATAAATTTTATTATTTTTCCATTTAGGAAAAAATCTAGCGATACCTTTTATAGCTTTTATAGTTATTTTACCTTTTTTTACATTCTTATCTAATAAATGGCATGTTGCACAAGATTTGCCGTTTACACCATAAGGTTTAAAAAAATACGCTCTACCTGTTTTTATTGCTTCGCTTAGTGTTTTTGGAGATTTAAGAGCAAAAGAAATTTTAACGGAACTTAAGATAACCGCCATAGATATTAATACGTATAGTAAGAACAAATTTTTAATTTTACAATAACTTATTATGTTTCCCATTTACTTCATCTCCTTGTAGTATTTACGCAATGACTCTATTTTATATTTTTTATTTGCTATCCAACTAGCAACTAAAACAAAATCATCTTCATTCCAATACCCCGGCAGAGTAAAAATTTTTTTTAACCCTGAACTGTAAAAAATTGCCGTCGGTGTCCCCATAACATTAAGTTTTATAGATAATAACTTTTTACTATAAATTTTTCCATTAAAAAATTTTACCGTTTTATTTCCTTCAATATTAATTTTGATCGGATAAAAATATTTATTAATAATTTTTATCAC
>JAKAQK010000220.1 GCA_021822625.1 bacterium
GAACGACTTCCTTGCGTATAAGTTTAAAGATATCTTTATACCCTTGAAATAAAGGTCTTCCCTGCTGCCCTCTTAAAATACTTTTTATTTTATTTATATAAGAGTTTACAAACGGTGCTATCAAAATAAGAATCAAAATTTGTGCAATTCCTATTAAAACAGCATTAAAATTTAATAAATCATTATTTAACATTAGCATTGAACTTTTGAATTAACCTATTTCAAATTAATTTAATAGTTATTTTAATTAATTTGCAGTTTCACTGCATCTGTGCACATCCGCGCATTTGCCTGCGCCTATTTATTATGAATTGGCAAGCTAAACTAATTTAACAGTTAGTCATTGCAATATGCATTTTCACAATGTATGATGAAACCAGCTGAACCATATTAATAAAATTATCAGGGTACCGACTATGTAGGCTATGTAAGTTTGAACAACACCGCCCTGAATGCGCGCTCTCAGTTTTGAAATTTTTTCCAAAAATTTCTCGGCAAACGAATTATAAAAATATTCAAATAAATCACCCGCTTTAAATATATAATTTTTAACCGGAAAAAAATATTTTCTTTTATATTCTTCATTTGTTAAATGTTCTTTAATATTATACAGTCCTGAAAAAATTCTTCTTAAAGGCTGCGAAAAACCTGCCGAACTGTATTGGGAACCGTTGCTCTTAATTTCACATGCATCTTGACCGATTAATTGCGCATCCGATACATTTATATTATAAATATTTTTATTCTCAAGACCGCATGCAAATGTTTCAAAAACTTTAGTCTTCATATTCCCGAATATTTTTATGAACAGATAAATTGCGCCTATAAAAATTATTCCTGCGAGCAGAAGCCCGATGGGAGAAATAATCCCCATACTGTACTTTGGAAGGGTAACTATCGAACCGTAAGATATTGCAATATTTTTATAAACAGATACATTAGTAATTTCCTTAACTGCTTTGTTTATAGGCAAAAGTCCTATAAATGAAAATATACCGAGCAGAAAACATAAAAACGCAAGAATGCTCATTGACGCTAGCATTAAAAACGGAGGTTCTTTTGCATTATTTGCTCCCTGCGACCTTGCCCGTCCAAGAAAAGATATACCGTATGCCTTTACAAACGCAAGCGCCGCCAGCCCGCCGGCTAATGCCATAACAGACGCAAATATAGGGGTAAATATCCTGATAATTTCAACATTGACGCTGCTCGCCATGAGTAAAGACTGGTAAATCATCCATTCGCTAACAAAACCGTTAAACGGAGGAAGAGTTGCTGCAGATAAAACTCCGATAAGAAAAATGAATGACGCTTTAGGCATTTTTTTAATCAGTCCGCCTAATTTATTCATGTCTTTTGTATGCGCTTGAGAAGCTACGGCGCCGGAACCAAGAAACAACAGCCCCTTAAACAGGGCGTGATTCATTATATGAAACAAAAGAGCCATAAGAGCAAACGCACACAGAAGATACATATTCTGAGAATAAAATATCATGGCTAAGCCTAGAGCCATAAGCATTATTCCTATATTTTCCATTGAAGAATATGCCAAAAGCCGTTTTATATTATCCTGAATTCCGGCGTTCAGAACCCCGTAAATCAGCGTTAACGCTCCGATTAAAAGAATGGTAAATCCAAACCCCCACCCATATGACTGCATAAATTCAAAATAAAATCTTATCATCATGTAAATTGCAGTTTTTATCATAATGCCGGACATAAGCGCAGATACACTGGACGGCGCTTCTGGGTGAGCCTTTGGAAGCCACACATGAAGCGGAAAAATACCCGCTTTCATTCCGAAACCAAGCAGTGTAAGAATAAAGACCGTCAGCATGCCGGCTACACCCAAACCGCCGCTTATACCTAAACGCTTCCAAGCCTCAAAAGAGAAACTTCCGGTTTTAGTGAACATATAAAGAAATAGTAAAAAAATGAAAAATGTGCCGATATGGGTCATTATTATATAAAGATTTGCTGCTTTTTTGCTTTCTTCTTTATCATATTCAAACAGAACAAGAAAAAATGAAAGGATTGACATAATTTCCCAAAATATAAGAAATGAAAGGCCGTTGGCGCTAAACACCACAAAAAGCATGGAAATAATAAACCCGTTAAATAATATTACAAACAATGATTTATTTTTATAATGTTCTTCATATAAATAATTCACCGAATACAGTGAAGCGATAAAACCTAAAAATGCTATTAGAAAACCGAACAGCAGCGACAGACTGTCAAACAGATATGAAAAATTAAGATAAGGTATTGAGGTTAAATAAGTAACATGGTCAGAATTATGCACATTACTCAACCCGAATAATTCATTCAGTTGAACCGAAAACGGAAGCATCAGTGATAATTTTGTAAAACCGAATAATAGCGAAAACAGCAAAAAAACTGAAAGCAACAGGTATATTGCGGAACTGGATATTAAAGATAGTCTTGGATTAAATGAAATGATAACAGGTATTAGCAGAAGGAACAAGAATAAAATAGCTATGCCGTTCAAAGTATTGTCTTGCACCCATTAAAAATAAATAACATACTTGTTGTTTTTGTCATTTTATTAGCAATTTAACCTCTTATTATATCATATATAATTTTAATTATTTTTTATCATACATTGATATATTTTAAATTGCAATAAAAAAATTTAGATTTAAAATAATTGAAAATCCTTAAGCGTAATGTTATAATAATTTTTGGTTTATATACGGTTTACACTTTTCGGCATAAATATTATATGTAAAATTATTTTATTTTTTATTATATGTATTATGTGTTAGTTAAATATAAATATAATGAAATATAGTATAATTATAGATATAATATAAAAATTTAATATAACATAAGATATATAGTTATAGATACAATGTTAAAATAAACTTAAAGCGCAGGTGCTGGTT
>JAKAQK010000054.1 GCA_021822625.1 bacterium
AAAATAAAAAAATAAAATAAAAAAAAATAGAACAAGAATAAATAAAAAGAAGAAATAATAAATAGAATAAATATAAATAAAGATAAAATAAAAATAAATAAAAATAGAATAAGAATCTAGAATAAATAAAAAGAAGAAATAATAAATATAATAATTAAAGATAAATTAAAGATAAGGGCAGCATTGATATTATTTATTTGATTTTTTGCTTATTACTATGGAGGTAAAATTGAAAACTATAAATTTTGACCATTTTGCTGCAACAAAAATGAGACCTGAAGTAAAATCGGCTATGGAGCCATTTTTTATAGAGGAGTACGGAAATGCCCAGAGCATACATAATCTCGGCGATGCGCCCAGAGAGGCGTTAGATAAATCCCGCGTTCAGGCTGCTTCGTTATTTAACTGCGCTTCTAGCGAGGTTATATTTACTTCAAGCGGTTCAGAATCTAATAATCTGGCTATAAAAGGCGCTGCTTTTGCTCGTATGGCCCAAGGCAAACATATAATTGTTTCAGGCATAGAACATTTTAGCGTATTAAATGCCGTTAAATCGCTTACAAAGCTCGGATTTGAGTTTACTGCTCTTCCGGTCGATAAGGACGGTTTTGTGAATCCCGACGACGTTAAAAACGCTATGAGAAAAGATACGATATTAGTCAGCGTAACGCACGCCTCGAACGAAATTGGCACCATTCAAAATATAAAAGCTATATCTGAGATAGTTCACGGATTTGGCAACGGAGCGTACATGCATACGGACGCCAATACTTCGTGCGGATTTATAGAAACCGATGTCAAAGAACTCGGCGTAGATATGCTTTCAGCGGCTCCTCACAGATTTTACGGTCCTAAGGGGGCGGGTTTGTTTTATCTGAAAAAAGGCACGCGCATAATGCCTCTGATAGACGGCGGGGTGCAAGAATTCGGAAGAAGAGCCGGAACTGAAAATGTGGCGGCAATAGCCGGAGCAGGAGTAGCCTGCGAGCTTGCAAAAAATGAATTAAATAAAAGGCGCGAACATCTTTTGCCTATTCAGAACCACATTATAGACAGCGTTTTATCGTCGATTGACGAGGTATATCTTAACGGCAGCAGGACGAACAGGCTTCCTAATAATATAAATTTTGTCATAAAATATATAGAGGGAGAATCTATTCTTATGTGGCTCAACAACAGCGGAATCATGGTTGCGAGCGGTTCAGCCTGCACTTCCAAAATTCTTAAATCTTCTCACGTACTGACCGCAATAGGCGTTGATGCGGCATTAGCGCAGGGTTCGCTGCTTATATCGCTGGGGGAAGACAATACTATGGAAGACGCTAAGTATTTTACTGAACAATTGCCTCCCATTGTTCAGAAGTTAAGGGAAATGTCGCCGCTGTATGAAGAAGCTAAAAGCGGTAAATAAAAAAACTAAACACAATAATTACTGCAAGTTAAATAAAGCATATATAATATATATAAATTAGCGGTATGTTATTTATAATGTTATAATTACCGCAATTTAAATAACTGCAAATGACATAATATAATATATTATAATGCGAGAAGATTTTATAATTACTATAATTTAAATATAATAAATTAAATAACATATGAAAAAATAAGGAGAAATTAATATGCCTGTATATTCTGAAAAAGTAATGGATCACTTTCAGCATCCAAGAAATGTAGGTGAAATAACGGACGCCGACGGGATAGGCGAGTTGGGAAATCCCACTTGCGGCGATATAATGAAGATTTATATTAAAGTAAAAGACAATAAAATTGAAGACGTAAAATTTAAAACATTCGGATGCGGCGCTGCCGTTGCGACAAGTTCTATGGTTACGGAACTGGTTAAAGGCAAGACGCTTGAAGAAGCTGAAAAAATATCAAACGCGGCAGTTGCTGAGGCTCTTGACGGATTACCTCCAGTAAAGATGCACTGTTCTAATTTAGCCGCCGATGCGCTTCATCTTGCGATAGAGGATTATAAATCCGTAAAAGCCGGCAAAGGTCATATCGCCAAGGTTGAGACCTGCGATCATGAGCATGAGGGCTTAGACGAGTTAGAGCATGCATAATTTAAAGAAAAAATAAAGCTGTTAAAATTTATTAATAAATTAAAAATAGACTATGAATTACGATTATGAATTAGATACATTCGGGTTGAGCTGTCCGGTTCCTATAATGAAAGTAGCGGAAGAATTTAAAAAGATTCCGGACGGCTCGATTTTAAAAGTTACGGCTTCGGACGAGGGCATAATCGAAGATTTAAAAAGCTACTGTAAAAAGACAGGTCATGAGTTTCTTTCCTACGAAATAATCGAACCGGAATATACCGTTTACGTAAAAAAATAATAAAAAAAATATAAATATTATCAAATAGATACCAAAAAATTATTAAAATGGCAGCAAATTAGTATTGACAATGCAAAATCTTTGCGATATATATTATATATAAATTATATTCGTAGTGTCGAATAATCGCATATTTGATAGTTTTTTATTTGATAGTTTTTTATTTGATAGTTCGATATTTAATTGTTTTTTATTTAATAGTTTTTATTTAATAGTTTTTATTTAATAGTTTTTATTTAATAGTTTTTATTTAATAGTTTGCGCCTTATGTATTATAATACAAGCAGCTGTTTCAACTATAAAATAAGATAAACATATAAATTAATTAAATTGAAAAGATTTAATATTGACATCGGAGTTAATTTGCGGTATAAATATTAAACTAAAATTAATAAATAATTTAAGCAAAATTTATATAAAAAAAGCAGATAATATATTTACAAATAGAAATTAAGTGATATAATGTTTTTAAGATAATGTTTATGTATATGTTAATATAATTTTATATACTGAGATTTTATATCGGAGGTGAAAATATTAATAAAACGTAAGTATATTTAAAAACGCTTGGCATTTAACTAAAGTTTAATTAACGATAGTTCATTAACAGTTTTATATTTATTAAACGTTTTAAAATTAAATTTAATCATTAATTAAAAGAGAGGAGAATTATGAAAAAGCAACTTACAGTGTTCTTGATTGCTTTGTTTGTATTAGGGGTTTCTTTAGCGATCGTCCCTAAGAAAGCAAATGCAATCCCTGCTTTTGCGCAGAAATATCATTTTTCATGCGCAGTTTGCCACACGGTATTTCCAAACTTAAATCCCTTCGGAAGAGCATTCTGGAGAAACGGATTCAGACTGCCGGGCACTAACGGAACGCCTGCAGACGCCACGCAGATTACAAAAGGTTTGTCATTACCGAACCCATGGCCGGTTCCAATCATGATAGAAGCTAATATTGCTTATCTGCATCAGGGAAATGAACAACTTGCCAGTAACAATTCATTTGTTAACGATAAAACTCCTTATGCAACAGATGGATTTAACGATAAATTAGGAATAGTTGCCGGCGGAGCATTCAAAATATATTCACCGCTTTCAAATTCTATATCCTTTTATGTACACACAGGAGCGACGAACGGTAATCAGATAACCAATAATCAAGTATGGGCATCTCTTAACGGATTAGGTTCCGGTTTCGGCATAGCTCCGCATTTGTTTAATTTAAAACTTGGTGTTATAACAACCGCAAGCCCATATTTTTACAGACAAATGATGGACTGGAATTCAATCGGACCTGTAGCTAACGGTCAGGGTTTAAATATTGGTTATGACGGTGAAGCAAGTGAGTTAATACATGCACAGAATCCCGGTATTGAATTATACGGTACTCCCGGATATCATTTGTGGTATAAAGTAACGATGACTAATGATCAAGGTTCGCCTTCTAATGGAGCAACTAATAGCGAAGCATACAACGCTCCAACACCTGCGTCCAATGCTATGGAATATTCTTATCAGTTAAAAGAATATTATCCGGTTCCAGTCGGTCAGTTAGAATTTGGCTACTATGGAGCAACAATTGCAGAGCCGATTCAGGTTAAAAATGGTTCATGGACGGATAGAGTTATGGTTAACGGCGTCGACGTTGATTTAGCAAACGACATTTATGAACTTGGTTTGACATGGATGGAACAGAATGACTCTAATCCATATGCCCCAAGCAATGAAAATGTTAATACATTTAATGGGTTACCAAATAATACCATCAGCAATACCTCAAACGGTTATTCCGACTTTGAAGTTTACGGAAGATATTTATTTCCGCAGGTTGGAGACGGTTTAATGGTTTATGCAGACTACGCAACTTATTCATGGTCGCATAAAGATGCTCAGGAAGCATTTATTGATGACTCAGCAAATTATACAAATGCCAACTTATATCAACACGGTTATTACGCGAATAACGATGGCGTTAAAGACGCATTGTTTTTAATGGCAGAATATAACTTAGCATATAATGCTCATTTATATGCAGGTTATGATTTTACCAATCATACGCAGGATAATACATTACAAACCGGATTATTCTTCGCATTTTAATTAATGCGATAGCAACGCGATAACAGGTGGTAGAATAAATCGTTATTGCTTTTAATCGGTAAGTAAAGTAAGTAAAGGTAGTAATATAAGCGAAAAGGTTTTTTAAATAAAGCCTTTTCGCTTTTTTTATAATTATAGCGGTGAATACCGATTATTGAACGCAGCTAATTTTTGATTGAAAACGTAAATAAACAAATAAATGTTTATTGTCTGAAACGTTGAAAGATTAAATTATTTAAATTATAATAGTTTACTTTTCTAAAATATGGTATACTAACATAAATATGAAATATATGTTTCAAATTTTCAAATGAAAAAATTTGAAAAAAATATCTGCTGATGAAAAATACGCTCCGGTGATAGTTTTAATTATTATTTGCTTTGACTCCGCATTAAATTTTTTATCGTTTTGACAGCCTGATTTTTATATCTCATATTATCTAATTCAAATTAAAGAAATTGCTTAGAAAGACTTAAAAAACTCAGAGATAATTTTCTCTTTTGAGTTATAAGCCTTGCTTTATAAGCATTTCTTAATTAACTATTTAACTTTAGAATAAATACAGATAATAGATATGGCGTCAAAACATATAACTATTTGATTTGTCAAAACAGTACCGGAGGTATTGAAAAAAATGTTTAAAAACAGGAAGAACTACGATTCGAAATTTGAAAAAAAAACGGAATTTAAATCAGCTGTCATTCAAGCTGCGCGGGACAATGCAGACAGCGCATCTCAAAATAATATTACTTTTGCAGAGTTAGAGCTTTGTCAGCCGCTCATGCGCGCCGTTGCCGATGCCGGTTATATAATGCCGACAGCGGTGCAGGCTAAGACTATTCCGTTAATATTGGCCGGTGGAGACGTGATGGCAAGCGCTCAGACCGGTACGGGCAAAACAGCAGCTTTTACCCTTCCGATATTGCATAACCTATTGAAAAAGCCGTCAATTAATAATAACCGTTCCGGTTTTCCGCGTTGTTTAATACTGAGCCCTACGCGTGAACTGGCAGCCCAGATAGAAGAATCCGTTAAAATATTCGGTAAATATACTCCACTAAAAACTATGGTAATGTATGGGGGCGTTAGTATTTTCGCTCAGCTCAAATCTTTAAGGAGGCATATAGACATAATCGTTTCCACGCCGGGACGTCTGCTTGACCATATAATGAGAAAAACAGTAGATTTATCCGGTGTAGAAGTTTTAGTGCTGGATGAAGCAGACCGCATGTTAGATATGGGTTTTATACGCGATATTAAAAAAATTACGGCATTACTGCCCAAACAGCGACAGAATTTATTATTATCGGCTACCTTTTCCGAAGAGATTAAATCTCTTTCTAAAGACATCTTACATAATCCTGTATTTGTTGAAGTAGCTCGCCGAAATACTCCTTCAGAGCTTGTAGAACAAAGTGTACATTTAGTGCCGCAGCGTCTCAAAAGCCACTTGCTTTCGCATATTATAAGACACTACGACTGGAAGCAGGTGTTAGTGTTTACGCGTACTAAAAACGGCGCTAATAAACTTACCGAAAAATTATTATCAGACGGTATTTCATCGGCGGCAATACATAGCAACAAAAGTCAGCCTGCAAGGACCAAAGCGTTGAATCAATTTAAAGATGGTTCTCTTTCCGTACTGGTTGCAACGGATATTGTGTCGCGCGGATTAGACATAGACCATCTGCCGCATGTAGTAAATTTTGAGCTTCCGAATGTTGCAGAAGATTATATTCATCGTATTGGACGTACGGGACGTGCGGGCAGCGTCGGTGCAGCGATTTCATTAGTAGACAGGGAAGAGCTTCAATATTTAAGACAAATTGAACGGACCATTAAACGAGAAATTCCTAAAGTAGTGTTTGACAGTTTTGTGCCGCCGGCTAATCTTTCGGCTGAAGTTCAAAATTCGTCGCCGCGCCGGCAGAATATGCCAAAAAGGACAGCGAACGCAAATTTTAATACTAATAATAATAGAACCGCCGATACTAATAGGAGATATGCAGCAGGCGCTACCGATAGTAGAAACGACTATAATAATAGAAGATACACAGGCGCTGCAGACAGCAGAAACAACGACAATAATATGAGATACACAGCAGGTGCTGCCGGTAACAATAGTAGAAACGACTATAATAAAAAGAGATATACCGGTGCTAATAATAGCGTTAATAATAGAACCGGCAATACTTATAGTAAAAGGTATACTACTGCTCCAAACGTCAATAATAGCAGAAAAACCGATGTCGACAATAATTATATAACGCATACAAACGATGCAGCGATTACGCAACATAATGCAGGACCTTCCGATAAAAATCGTCCGCAGCGTTATGATAGAAGTCAAAATACAAGGACTGCGCAATTTAAAACATCGCGTCAGACGACTAAAAGTTCTGATTAGTTTAATCTATATTGAACCAATAAATAAACTAAGGCAGTAATTTTAACTAACATTGTAAGAAGTCCCGTCCGCAAGGGCGGGATGCAAGGCGATACAAATTGACCTTAAACGGGATGCAAGGCAATACAAATTGAGCTTGCTTTATTTTTTCATACTGTATGCGCACATCCATTCTTTTTTTATTAATCATTACGATACTGTTAGAAATTGCCGCTCTATTCAAACTAAACTGTTCCGTCCATAATGTTAATCCGCTATATCTTTTTTCATCCGTTCAAATTCTTCTTTCGTTATTTCGCTTTTGGCGTATCTTTTGTTTGATATGTTCATTGCGGATTCCGAATCCCTGTTCTTAGTATTACAACTGTCATTAGTATAATGCCTGTCTAGTCGTGATAATGCTGGTTATGTCCGTTCCCGCCGCATCCGCTACGGACGGGGATTTATATCGATAATGTTAGCTAAAATAACAACATAACGATATAATATAATATAATAATAAAAATATTTTTTTGTTTATAGCAATATATAATGCCATTTATAATATATTTATATTTTATTTACAATATAGTTTTATACTTAATTATAATAATATCATGATAAAAATTATAATGATTGAAGACGATAAAGAAATAGCAAAGCTTTTGAAAGAATATTTATACAGATTCAATATGGAACTTATAAATTATGAAAATTCAAAAGACGGAATTATGGCGATAGAGGATAGCGGCAGCGATTTCGACCTGTTAATTTTAGACCTTACTTTGCCGGATATTGACGGGTTAGAGGTTTGCAAATCAGTTTCGGAAATCTCAGGTATACCCATTATAATTTCTTCTGCCAGAAGCGATGACGCAGACGTAGTAACAGGACTTGAAATAGGCGCAGACGACTATGTTTCAAAGCCTTATAATCCAAGGGAGCTTGTAGCCAGAATAAGATCGTTGATAAGAAGAAAAAATAAAGAATATTTAGAGTGGCAGGGCGATGAAATTACAAATACTGATATAAATTCAATAAGCAGTAATAAGAATAGAAATAACGGCAGCAATAGTGATAATATTATCGGCAATAGCATTAGATATTACGATGCGGCAAGAAAAAATAATAATATAAATGACAGTATAAATGCCCATGCAAAGCAATTTGAAATCGATGAAGATAGAATGATAATAAAAAAAGCTGGAGAAGTATTAGATTTAACATCTGCCGAATACGAATTGTTTTCAATCCTGCTTGGAAATAAAGGTAAAGTAATAACTAGAGATTTTATTCTTGAGAACATGAAGACAATGAGCTATGAAAGCATCGATAGAAGCGTGGACGTGATAATAGGAAGGATAAGAAAAAAAATATCTGATGATCCCAAAAATCCTAAATATATTAAATCCATCAGGGGATATGGATATAAATTTGTAGAATAAAATTAAGCAATTAATAATAAACTTCACTACTGTTAAATGATAAACAGGCATTCAATTTTATTCAGAATAAACATTACTTTTATTTTAAGTTTTACAATATTGCTGTTTTTTTATCTATTTGCGCATAAAATTGTTAACCGTATTGAAACATTTCGTTTTATAAGAAAAACAATATTTTTAGCAAAGAATAATAAATTAGCCAATGGCAAATTTTCAGATATAACTTTAATTAAAAATAAGAGAATCATTAATAAAATATTAAGACATGGAAGGACGATATTTAAAAGAACACCGCCAAAAATAAATTATACTCTAACTTTATTAAAGTTTGACGGAACAGAATATATATATTTACAGTCGCGGTCGGCAATAAACAGAATTCCTTTTTTAGTTAAAAGCAATAACGGGATTAAAACCCAGGAAATTTTACTGGCGGCTTGGCTCAGTTTAAATCTTGTTCTTATCTTTCTATACATTGGTATATATAGATCCGTACATCCTTTGAGCAAATTTAAAAATAAAATGGAGGAATTTAAAAAAGGCGATATTAATATTAATTTAGACGCATATATCCGGAGAAAAGACGAAATTGGTTATATTGCAAAAGAGTTTAAGGAGGCTATGAATAATGTTAAAAAAACTTTAAACACGAGAGCGTGGTTTATAAGAAATGTCGCTCATGAATTAAAGACTCCGATTACTAAAGGGAAAATTGCATTAGAGTTGCTGAAAAATGAAGACGAAGATAAAAGGAAGATTTTTCTGGATATTTTTGCAAGGCTTGAAATGCTCATTAGCGAACTTTTCACTGCAGAAAAAATAGCAGCCGGCAATGAAGTTTTGAATTTAACCGTGTGTAATTTAATGGATATTATAAACAGGGCAGAAGATATCCTTTTTGTTAAAAACAGCGGCATAATCAATATAGTAAGCGATAAGAATGATTATAACGTAAAAGCAGATTGCGAACTATTAAGCATCGGCGTAAAAAATTTACTTGATAATGCTATTAAATTTGGAACGGATAAAAAAGTAACCGTAAATATAAACAGAGGAATTTTAAATATCATAAATGAAGGGGCAAAACCGTCTATATCTGAAGGTACAATATTTGAGCCTTTTTTGAAAGACCTGAGTTCAAAAAATAAAAACGGTTTCGGTTTAGGTCTATATATAACTAAACATATAGTAGAAAGACATGGATTAAAAATCGAATACAGATATTCTGACGGTAAAAATATTTTTTCAATAGATTTTAATAAAATATTATATGCCGTAACTTAATTCAAATTAGCTTTAATAACTCTAATAATAACTCTAATAACAAATCGGCAGGACTAATTAATCTGATTAATTAAATTAACATAATGAATCGGAGACGTACATAAAAATTGTGTCATAAAACAGACAGTTAATATGCCTTTATTTTAAAACGTCTCCCTAAAAAAGGAGAAATATTGCCATGAAAAGATTTAACATTTTATTTTTATTTATGTTTTTGTTTGTGTTGATTTTTACCGGAACTTTTTTAAGCGGCAGAGCTAATGCAATAGGAATGCAATCAATGCATTCAATGCGTCATAAATGTCCAGGCCGCAATAAAAAAACAATGCGTATGATGGGGATGTTTAACATTTTTAAGCTGAAGAAAGAACTAAATCTAACCAAAAAACAGATTAAACAAGTTATATTAATAAAGAAGCAGGAATTTAAAGCTTTCAGGTTAAATATGAATAGCCTTAGAAATCCGATGCTGTCGGCGTTGAAGTCTGGAAATTTCGATAAAAATGTCTTTGTATCCGATATTATGCATAACGTTAAAAATATGGCTGAAATTAAGGCTAATTTCTTTACTAAATTCTTTAAAGTGCTCACTTTAAAACAAAGAAACAGATTTATTTTTATTATGAATAAAAAACTCAAAAATAGAATTAAAAGACTTGAGTTTATGAAGAGAATGCTTAACAAAAGAATTAAAAATATGAAAAAAAATCTATCTGAATAAAATTAGCTGCTGCTTACTTGGGTTTTTCAGGGATAATTGCCTTATTTATTTGTACGGCATTTATTTGTACGGCGGCTCTTATCCCTGCATTACCTTTTTACTGTTTTATTATTTATTTTTTTGAAGATATTTAACATATATTATTATTTATTATTTATTTTTTTGAATATATTCATTGAAAGCGGCGATATAGAAATGAATGAGCGGAATAATGGGACTAAAGGCAAAATAAGTTTAAAAAAAGGGGTTTAATAAATGAATCAAATCAATATTCAGTATCACAAAACAAAAATTGGAGAATTAATACTGGGTTCTTTTGATGCCCGTCTATGTTTACTTGACTTCAGATACAGAAAAATGAGAACAACCGTCGACAACAGGATAAAAATTGGGCTTAAAGCCGACTTTTTAGAACAAAATGATGTAATACTAACAAAAGCAAAAGAACAACTTGATGAATATCTGACCGGAAACAGAAAGGAATTTGACATTCCGTTGTTAATGATTGGGACCGATTTCCAAAAGAGCGTGTGGAATGCACTGATAAAAATACCCTATGGCGCTACTTCAACCTATTTGCAATTAGCAAAAAATATAAATAATCCAAAAGCTTTTCGTGCGGTAGCCGGCGCAAATGGAGCAAACGCAATTGCCATTGTAATACCTTGTCACCGCATCATTGAAAGTTCCGGCGGTTTAGGCGGCTACGGAGGCGGATTAGCAGCAAAGAAGCGCTTGCTAAAGCTTGAGCAAAGCAACCGAGTTTTGATTCCTAACCGGCATATTTGAATTTTATATATTTGTACGGGATATGTTTCATCCTCAAAACGGACCATCTGTATTTTGCAAATCGTTCTTCTCCAAAATTGCAAACAAAATTCCCCACTAAATTGCGTTTATTTTCACCCACCTAAAATGGTATATTAATCTCCAATTAAAACTTGCTTCCTGCCATGTATTATTTTAGGAAGTAAAGAGGCAAGCAATAATAAAAAAACGATAAAAATTTACGGTTTTAATGTCGATTTTTAGTCGAAAATTTCCGATTATAATATTGTGGAAAATTTTATTTACGCGGATTAACTTGATTATCTTCTCATTTTTATCGTTTGATATTCAAATTACCTTATTAAAATTACGTATAAGATATATAAAGCTTTTTGGACTCGTTATCTTCGGAAGATAAAATGCCGGAAGTCAAAAAAGACTTAAAAGAACCCGGCGAAAAGATTACTATCGTCCTACACGATAAAGGCGCCGTAAAGACTTACGCCGTCAAAGATACGATAAGAAACTCAGCTTTTTATTGAATAAAGACCGCAAGAGATGGAAGAAGGAAGTAAATCCGAAAGAACTTGAAAAGGTTAAAGAACTTAAGGTAGTGTATGATATAATATAATATTATGGAAAAGATAATAGATAAAAACAAAGAAGTATTATACAGGTTAAAAGATTTACCTACGGGCAAAGGAACTTTCTGGTACTGCGATATCGATAAATCTTATTTTCCACTGTCTAAAATATTATATCAAGTTTTGGAAAATAGCGATTTGGACAGTATTTTAAAATTAGTTTCCATGTTCAATTTCGATGAACTTGAAACTGCGTATAAGAAGATAAAGCCTGAATTTTATAAAAAACGGGAAATTGGATATATCGCTTTAATTGAACTATTGGAAATCATTATCAATATTAAAAAAGAGGGTCAAATATGAAGTCGTTAATATGGCCTGAAGGCACGGAGAGAATACTCGATTCATTATCTAAAGAACCCTTAATTAAAAATTACGTCTTTGTAGGCGGAAGCGCTTTAAGCTATCATATTAAGCATAGATTATCCGAAGATATAGATTTATTCAGTCCATCATCCGCTTTAAATAACGAAGAAGTTAATAATATAATTAACGATATGGCTAAAAAAGGTTATTATATAGAAGATATCGGGGTTCCTTTCAGTGAAATTCACAGAAAATTTCATATAATAGGAATTAAAGTAGAATTCGTAGCGTCGGGAAGGGATTTTTTAAATAATGAACATACCAATTTAAGAAATAACCTAAACGTTGCAAATCTTAATACGGTTGCAGGAATGAAAGCTTTTACGGTAACGCAGAGAAAAGAAATAAGGGATTATTACGACAATTATATTTTATCGGAAAAATTCGGTTTAGATTTCATTATTAAACAAGCTAAAAATCTTTACGGCGGTCAATTCAGCGAGAAGGCTTTTTTATCCGCGCTTATAACCGGAGACAAAATTTTTAAAGAAAATTATATAGAAGAGAGGCTTTCCCCTTCAATAAAAATTTCAACGGAAGAAATGAGTGTATTTTTTAAAATAAAGGTCAAAGAATATTTAAAAAATTCTCTTTCCTGTAAACAGAACCTATCCGCATCGCAAGAACCCGACGCCTTTTCCAAAGACTTGCAGAGCAGGCTCGGTAAAAGTAAAGGCTAGGAGATGTAGTAATTCAAGGGATGGAAGAAGGAAGTAAGCCCGAAATAACTTGAAAAAGTCAAAGAGCTTAAGGCAGGGTATGATATAATATAGTATTATGGAAACTTTAAAATATTATAAATTAAAAGATTTGCCGTTTAGTAAAAAATATTTCTGAACATATAATTTTGATAGAACAGAGTTACCCTTGTCTAAAATCATCGAACATTTAATAAGATACGGTCGTTTTGCCGATCATATAAACCTTTTTAAATTTTTTACTTATAGTGAACTTGAAAAAGCTTATTATTATTAGGTAAAATTTTCATAATTTTTCATAATTTTACCTATTTTTTACATTTTTGTCAAATGAAGTGAATTGTGATGAAAGGCTTAACTTCAGTGTTTTGAATGGTCGGGATGACACGATTTGAACGTGCGACCCCCTGCACCCCATGCAGGTGCGCTACCAGCTGCGCCACATCCCGACGTTGAATTGATTATACTTAATAACTTATCATTTTATTATTTTATTGTCAATAATCGGTAAATAATATATCATAATTCTATGCTTTTCACATTGTGCGTTATCATATATCTTTTTCAATATGCGCATTCATTGAGTTTTTTTTATCGGTTATGTAATTCGCAGTTATTAAAGGCATGTGATATATAATAAGCTTTATAACATTATAATATTTTCTTATTATTATAAGAGTTGCAATAAGCATAAAATATGCATCTATAAAAGAATAGCAGTCATAGAACAAAAATTTATTAAAAATTTATTAAAAATTTATTAACATAGATACAGCAAAAGGCATGCTGATAAATAGAAAAAAATTAATCGAAAAATTATGAATAAGATATTTAACCTTTTACATGATAAAATTATTACATTGGGCGGTTCTAAATTATCTATTTTATCTATTGCCGTTGCAATTTTAGTGCTTGCATTTTCCTATCTTTTATCCCGTTATTCAATAAAATTTTTAAAAAAAGAATATTTAGACAAAACTTCAATAAGTAAAGGCACTAAACTGATAATTGTCAGACTTATTAAAATATTTATTTTAATAATAGGCGCTTTTGTAAGTTTTCAAATTTTGGGCATAAATCTTAGTTCGCTTGCAATATTTGCCGGTATCATAAGTTTAGGCATAGGTTTTGGTATACAAAATATTTTAAGTAATTTTATTTCCGGAATAATAATATTATTCGAACAGCCTATAACAGTCGGCGATTATGTGTCTATAGGTGAATTAGACGGCGTAGTCACTGAAATAAGAACAAGAAGCACCACTGTAACGACAAGAGACAATATAAGCGTTATCGTACCTAATTCTAATTTTATATCTCAGGAAGTTATAAACTGGTCGCATGAAGACCCGAAAATTAGAATTCATATTCCGGTAGGCATTGAAGAAACCGCTTCTA
>JAKAQK010000221.1 GCA_021822625.1 bacterium
ATTTTAATAATAATAGCGATAGTTTTATCAATTCCGACAACGATTTCGGAAGTAGCGATAGTTTCGGCAACGATAGCTTTTCTAACGATAGTTTTAACAGTTTCGGCAACGACGATAGTTTTGGTAGCGGAAGTTCAGGTTTTGACGATGATTTTTAATGCTTGCTTATTAAATATAAAATAACCGTCAGTATTATGCTTGCGATAATGCTTAATCCCAGCGGAAAATAAAAAGTAAAGTTGCCTTTTTTAATCACTATATCGCCGGGAAATCTGCTGAAAGGCAGTTTATGGAAAAAGGTAAATAATACGCCGAAAATTATTAATACTATTCCTGCTGTTATAAAAATCTTTCCGAGTTCCTGCATATTGTTTTAAATATATTTACGATTATAAACATACCCGCTGATGTCAAAAACAACACCGACACGAAAGCAAAGTGAAACGCTTTTACCCTGCTCTTATCGAATATCCCATCCAATCTTGCGCCCAAATAAGTTATCGCCTTTCCTAATATTATAGCGCATATTGAAATAATAATTATATTTTCTATCCCCACGAACACCCCTATAGCTCCGGCCGTCAATATATCTCCGAAAGCGTAAGAACCGAGCCTTGTTATATCGATTAGGAAAATATGCCTAAACCTATCCCTATCACCTCAAAAGCGTTAATAAGTGGCTTATTTGCCATATAGGCGAATAACACCCCCGCAAGCATTAAAAATATAGGGATAAACCTGTGAATTCTTTCAAAAAGCATATCGGTAATAGACATTAAGATTAATCCGGAAAAAAGAACGAGATATTTAAGATTAAAACCGTCCGGGATAATTAACTTATGAGTTGAAATAGCGGTTTTAATTAAATAAATAGTGATAAAATTTCGGGTAAAAAAGGATACAGGATAAGAACACCGGCAATAACGGCAAGAACGGGGAGAATAAAAATACGCTTGGATACGGCGAGATTAAACATTGAATTATCTTTTTAGTTTCATTATATTTTGAAATTTGTCGCATAGTATCATTATCTTTTGTAGAGTATCAATAACTTTTGGAACTTACAATTACCAATATTTTATTATTAATGTCATTTTTAAAACATTTTTTAAAAAACCAATTATTATAACCATTGAATTCAATTTTAACAATTTCGCTACATAAATCATTATCGACATAATTATTTGAATACGGTATTTTCTTAATACTATCATATCTTGTTTCAGGTATTGGATGAAAAAAAATAAATATTCCACATAAACTGATAACTATAATAATTGTTTCTATTAATTCTGATTCAAATTTAAATTTTAAAGCTAATAAAACAAGCGTTACAAATATAAATAAACTCAAAATAGAAAGAGATCTAAAGACTTTAGAAATATTATTGATCTGAATAATATTAAAGAATATAAATTTTAGTAATTTTTTAATAATTTTAGTCAAATTTATCACCAAAAAAATACCATTCACCATTTAAATCAATAATGAATGGTATTTAATGCTCTTTTGATTAATATAACTAAATAATAATTTTATTGATTGAATTAGAATCTTTTGCCCGCTATAACTCTTTTTGAATTAAATCCTGTCGGGTCTGAAACTAAGCATGTTGTTTGAAAAGACTCTAATTCATCTCTTTCATAGGAAGCAGCTGCAACACCGTTTTGGATATTTCTAAACCTAAAATTTAAATTTTCAATATCACTTTTTAAGTCGTCTTTCATTCCGGTCATTTTAGTATTCATTTCGGTCATTATTTCGTCTTTCATTCCGGTCATTTTAGTATTCATTTCACCAATTTCGTCTTTCATTCCGGTCAAGAAATTCATCATTTCCTGTTCCATTTTAATCCCTCCTTTTTTAAACGTAAAACATTAACGCTAAACGTACAAACGTAGAATTAATAAATGAATCTAATTCTAACATTAATTAAATTATGAATTATTTCCCCAAAATAATTCATTTTATTGTCGCAATTTAATTAGCACAAAAAAAATATTCCTCTTATATCCTCCTGTACCGGCATAACTAATGCGATTATATAAAACTTTTCCTTCTATCGGAAATGAACTATAATTTGTTATAGGCAATTTATAAGTCTTATAATAGAATTTGTAATGATTAAATTTTATTAATCTCTTTATAATTATCAGCCCGTTGTAAAATATGCCGTTTTTAACATTACTCAAGGCAATCTTAATTTGAATACCTTTTTGATAATACCTCTTATATGTTATAAGCTGTCCATTTGATTTTAAAATAGGTGCTGGATAGCTAAAGGTTTTTATATTTGAAATATTATAAATGTGCTTCTTGGTTATTTTAAAAGAAAAATTTTTTACTCTAACAACACCATATTGCTTTAATAATGAAGGTTTATTATAATATATGTTATTCCAGTGTATTATTACATCTTGATATTGTTTCTTGATATGTAAAAAAATCAATCTAATTTTAAACGTGGAACCGCTATTTAACTGGTAATTCTTAGAAATTGACGTGGTTAAAGCGTATGTAATATTTGGAAGTGATATAGATAATATTAAAAAAATAGTTAATATGAATTTTTTCATAATAACTCAATTAAATACATAAATAAATTATTAATTGATTTGTTAATTTGTTAATTTAAAATTTGATTATAAATTATTAATGATAATAAGATGATAATATATTACATTATGCTAAAATAAGTCAACTATTATTTTATAAAATTTTATTTTTTGCGCTTTATTTTTAATAATTATAAATAAATAAAATGCTTTTTTAAAAATCGATTATTTTAACAAAAACTTTAATATTCAATAGCTTACACGATTTATATTTCTAAACAATCCACCATTGAAGCGGGATTGCTACCTTCATTTAAAATAAAAACTTCGTTTAAATAAAGATC
>JAKAQK010000222.1 GCA_021822625.1 bacterium
TTTTCACAAATTCTAAATCTTCTTCATTCAGGCGATTTGAATCAGATACTTCCGTAATGTCAATTAGATACAAAATAATATCTGATTGTTTAATAATTTCATGCGTAAAATCAATTCCAGCTTTTTCAATATTATCGTCTGAGATTCTGATACCCGCAGTATCTATTATTTTTAAAGCTTTATTAAATAAAAAAAGATTTTCTTCAATATAATCGCGGGTTGTGCCGGGACTATCACTTACAATCGCACGTTGTTTTTTAAGTAATTTATTTAAAAGGCTGGATTTACCCGCATTCGGCTTTCCGGCTATAACAACATTTAACCCCTGTTTATTAGCCTCGTATTCATTGTAAGAATTTATCATATATTCTATGGCATCTTTAAGCTCATTGCCTTTTTGAAGGAATATTTTATTAATGTCTTCAAATTCTTCTTCGGGAAAATCAATTAGCGCCTCGATGGATGCTAAAATATATAAAAAATTATCTTTAAGGATATCAAGCTTTGATTCAAGCTGCCCGTTAAGTTCATTATTGGCAATTAATAACGATTTCACGGAAGTTGACTTAATTATTTCTAAAATTGATTCTGCCTGAATTAGATTTATTTTTTTATTTATATAAGCTCTTTTTGTAAATTCTCCGTTATAAGCAAGCCTTGCGCCGGATTTTATTATTAATTCTAAAATATATTTTGTATTAAAAACACCGCCGTGCGGATAAATTTCGACAATATCTTCACCTGTATATGAACTTGGAGATTTCATAAAAACAAAACCTGCTTCGTCTATAATAGCATTTATAAAATAATCATAAACATTGCATACATAAAATTTCTTAGGTTCGCAATCTGAAGCGGCAAAATGTATTTTATTTTTTATTTTAAATTTAAGAATCTTGTTGCAAATATCTATTGAAAGATTACCTGATATGCGGATTATGCTGACGGCTCCTTCTCCTTCGGGCGTCGATATAGCGCAGATAGTATCTAATTCATTATTTAATATTGAATACATAATGGCAAAATATGTTTAATATTTCTTTGCTGCTTATTTATGCAGTATATTAAATCGTTGTTATATTAAAATTGAATTTGTCAGGCTTAAAAACAGCGATAAAAAATGTTTAAATATGTTATAAAACACCGGATTTATTATATCATTAAACCGTGGGTAATAAAATAATAATCTGCCTTATATAATAATCGTTAAACTCAGGCAAACTTTTTATTTATTATATACTGCTGAACAATCGTCAGAATATTATTGACTGTCCAGTATAAAAGAAGTCCGGCTGGAAAATTAATAAAAATAAACGTGAAAACAATAGGAAGAATAAGCATTATCTTAGCCTGCGTAGGATCGCCGACCATAGGATTCATTTTTTGAGAAATTAACATGGTTACACCCATAAGTATCGGTAAAACATAGTAAGGATCGGGCGCTGCAAGATTATGAATCCATAATATAAGCGGGGCGTTTCTTAACTGTATTGAAGTGCCTAAGGTCGTGTATAAACCGTAAAATACCGGTATTTGCAGTAACATAGGCAGGCATCCTCCTAGGGGGTTAACCTTGCTTTCTTTATACATTTCCATAATACGTTTGTTTAATTCAACTTTATTGTCCTTATATTTTTCTCTTAATTCATTGATTTTAGGGGTTAGCTTTTGCATCTGCTTCATGGATTTAAATCCCGTGTATGTAAGCGGATAAAAGACAATTCTTATACATATCACTAATAAAATAATGGCAAGTCCATAATTGTGAACGAATTTATAAAAGAATTCAAGAATATGCAGCAGCGGTATCGCAAGAAAACTGAAAAATCCGAAATTTAATGTTGAAGAAACATTGTATCCGACGGGATCCAGTAAGGAGAGTTTTTTAGGACCTGCAAAAATATTATAAATAAATTGTTTAGACTTACCCGGGGCAATTAATAATTTTTTATGAAATTTGTATCCGACAATGTTATTATGCCGGTAATACGCAACGCTATTACCCGGATTAACGACAGACAATAAAAAATATTTTGAGCTGAAACCGGCGAAAGAGATATCTCCGGTATATTTGACCGGTTTTGCGCCGTTCGGGGTAATTGTTTTATTGTTTATGTTTATTATAGTGGAATAATTTAAATAATTAGTCTTTCCTTTTATATTGGGGTTTAGACCGGCCGACAAATTTAAATTGCCCCTAAATAGCACAGGCAATTTAGATATATTTTTAACATATACAATTAATTTAATTAAATATCTTTGATTATGCTTTTTTGAAAATTCATATTTTTTTATCAGTAAAATATTGTTATTAATTTTATAAATAAATTTTAAAGAATTTTTTTTTATTTTTTTGCCTATAAATTTTATTGAAGAAAATTTTTGCTGCGGTATAAAATTAATGATCTGATTTATTTTAGAGGCATTTTGTAAATTAACCTTATCTCTAATATTGTTGGGGCTGTAATAATATTTTTTTAAGCTTAAAGAATATATAGAACCTGCAGGAGTATAAAAACCGGTTTTTAAAAGTTTATTTTGAAAAATTATTTTTTTTTCGGGGATTGTAACGGTACTTAATTTTTTTTTATTTTTAAGGTTTACGGCTAATTTTTTAAAATTAATTTTTAAATTTGAAGAAGAGACGCTGCTGATAAGTTTTTTATGTTTTGTTAGCGGCGCCTTGACATTGTTTTTTGCAGGCTGAGGCATAAAATATCCCCATCCCACAATCAAAGCAATAGATAAAATAACTGCAATTATAACTCTTTTTTCCAAAAAATAGCCGCCTATTAAATTATAATGTTATATTCACATTGTGTTATATTAATTTAGTGTTTATGAACAACAGGGTCATAACCGCCTTTAGAAAAAGGATTACATC
>JAKAQK010000055.1 GCA_021822625.1 bacterium
ATAAATCATTGATAGTTATAAAATAAATAAATAAAATAAAAAATAAATAAAAAATAAATAAAAAAATTATTGCAAATTTTTGTATGTGCGTTTATAATATCTTTCTTATCCACATAGAATAAAATTATAGAATTCTATCATAATAATATTATTATAGAGTTAATATCGCGTGCAATAAACAGATGATAAAGTAAATAATTAAGTAATTAAAAAACGATTAAAAGAGGAGGAATTTTGAAAATCAATATATTTTCAGACGTTAACCATGATTTTTTTAGAAAGTATGAAACTGTTATAATAGTCAATCCTGATTTTGACGATTCGCAATATAATCAGTTTGTAGAAAAAATTAAAGGAATTATTGTCAAAGAAGGCGGCGAAATTATAAACGTAAGCGATTGGGGATTAAGAAAGCTTTCGTATGAAATTAAAAAAATCGGCAAAGGTCGTTATATTGTTGTCCATTTTTCGGCTAAAAGCAATGTTGTAGCCGAATTGGAGAGAAATTTAAGAAATATAGAAGATTGCCTGAGGTATCAAACCGTACTGTTCACAAATGACTTAGAGTCTTCAAGGGAGGAAGCCGTCAATGTTTAAAAAATTTGAAAGAACGTCTGCAAGCAGACCGGCAGCAAGCGTAAATTTTTCTCATAGACCATTTACAAGAAAAAAAATATGCAGATTCTGCGCAGATAAGAATTTAAAAATTGATTATAAAGATACACGTCTTTTAAGAAATTTTGTAACTGAAAAGGGCAAAATTATGCCGAGAAGGGTAACTGGCAATTGCGCTTATCATCAAAGAAAAATTGCAAAAGCTATAAAGGCATCCAGAAATATTGCTATAATGCCTTATATTTCTTTAAATGTATAAATTTAAGAAATTTTTATCTATTTTTTTTATTACTTTTTTGTTATATCTTTTAATAACCGACTGTTTGGCAGCCGGTTATTATAGTTTTGCTAATCCCTTTTTTTATTTGCTTTTCAGTTTTATTATTATCTGGTATTTTAAAAATTATAAAGGAGCTTCAATACTTCCTGCCGCTATCGTTTGTTTTGCGGGAATTATGTCCGTATATAATTATATAACTTATAGCAGAAGCATAGAAATTGTATCTGTCATTTTAATATTTGTTGTTATCCCATATGCATTTTCCTATTTATACAATAAAAAATTAAGTTTAGCTAAAGCTGCCTCTTTTTCTGTATTGAGTATTTATTCTTTGTTATTTCTATTTTTTGTTGCATATATTTATTATAATAATGCTTACTTATATTCTAATTTTGGCTACTATTTAAATAAATATGCGGGCATAATAATAATTAAAATAATAAATATTTATAAGCAGATGGGCATATCGGAAACATTGATAGCCAAGTTTAAACCTGAATTAATTATAATGCTTAAAGATATATTTTTGCTTGCCCCATCTATTTTGATAATTTTTTCATGGTTTTCTTTATGGCTTTGTTTTGTTGTTCTTAAAAATAGGATTCCAAAGAACGACGGTAATAATAGTTTTTTTAGAACGGAAGAAAATTTACTGAATTGGAAAGCGTCCGATTTCTTAATTATCGGATTGATAATCGGTTTAATTATTATAGTATTTGCTAACGGATTATATAAATTTATAGGCTATAATATTATTATTATTTTAGCTTCGGTTTTTTTTATACAAGGTTTGACGATACTTTCTTTTTACTTTAAAAAGAATAATGTGAATAAGATTTTGAGATTTTTAGCTTATGCGCTAATTTTAGTATTTAGCAATCCTTTTTTAATATTTATTATAATGTTAGGAATATTTGATGAATGGTTTGATTTCAGGAAAGTTAACAGCGTTAAATTAAAATAAAAAATAATTGCGGGAGGAAAAAAGTCGTGAAAATAATTCTGAAAGAAAATGTAGAAAATCTTGGTGATATGGGGGATACAGTTATTGTAGCAGACGGTTACGGAAGGAATTTTCTGTTGCCTAAAAATCTTGCTATACCGGCTTCAAAAACAAATATTAAATTAGTGGAACATGAAAAAAAATTGATTGAAAAAAGAAAAGAGAAATTAATTTCCGGTTTTGATGACCTTAAGAAAAAATTAGAGGCTTTATCTATCTCTATTCCGGTTAAAGTCGGGGAATATGAAAAAATGTTCGGTTCTATCACTTCAATAGATATTGCCGAAAAAATAAAGGAACTTGATTTTATCGTTGACAGAAAAGCAATTATGCTCGCCGAGCCTATTAAAGACCTTGGAATGCATACTGTAAAAATAAAACTGCATCCGGAAGTAATTGCAGAACTTCATGTAAATGTTATTTCTGAAGTTTAATTTTTATTTGATAATTGTATTTTAATGAGAAAAAAAACCTCTATACAGGATAATAATGCTGCGGGAAATTTCGGCAGTCCCGATTCCATTGGATTACTGCTGCCACCAAGGTCTATAGATGCGGAACGTGCGTTAATATCTTCTATAATAATTGACAATTCTCAGGTAAATTCAGCTATTCAATTAGTTGCTCCCGAAGATTTTTACGATATTGTTAATTATAAAGTTTTTAAAGCAATTACCATATTAACGGAAAAAGGAGAGCCTATCGATATCGTTACCCTCAATAACGTTTTGTCGGGAGGTTTGCTTAATGACGGTGCTGGTAAAGGTCGCCGAAAATCTTATTCAAATAAAAAAGACCAATCAGTTTTCAATAATTTACTGCCTGACGCCATTGATATGCAATCTCAGGACTTGTCATCTTTTGATTGGGCTGAATATTTAACGGGTCTTATGGAATTGCCTGCCGGTCTGCTGAATGTCGACCAGTATGCTAAAATTGTTAAAGAAAAATCTATATTGAGACGGTTAATAACCGCTGCGCATAAAATCCAGAGAAAATGCTATGAACAAAAAGAGCAGTTAGAAGACGTTCTTGATTTTACTGAAAAAACCGTATTTGACGTTACCGAAAAAAATACGACCAAATCATATTACGAGATGTATCCGTTAGTTCTTGATTATTTTAAGAAATTAACCTCAAAAACTGACGATAAGGATATAAGCGGCGTTCATAGCGGCTTTAGGCAGTTAGATGCTATGACGAACGGGTTTCAGCCGTCAGACCTGATTATTATTGCGGGAAGACCTTCTATGGGTAAAACAGCATTTGCTTTATCTATAGCAAAGAACATATCGGCAGGATTTAAAATTCCTATAGCTTTTTTTTCTCTTGAAATGTCAAAAGAACAGTTAGTGACTAGACTTATCTCTCAGGTTTCTAGAATAGACTCTTCGCAGCTAAGACGCGGAAAACTTCACAATCCGGATATCGAAAGTCTTCAGCGCGCTATGGCTATATTAGAAAATGTTCCTATTTATATTGACGATAGCGCAGGTATTTCTGTTATGGAACTGAGAGCTAAAACAAGACGGTTAAAAATGGAAAAAAATATCGGACTTGTTATAGTAGACTATCTTCAGCTTATGAAAGCCCCTTCTCATATAGAATCGAGAGAACAGGCAATAGCCGATATTTCGCGTTCTATGAAAGCGCTTGCAAAAGAACTTAAAATACCTATAATTGCACTGTCTCAATTGAACAGGCTTGTAGAATCGCGCTCAGACAGAAGACCTCAGCTGGCTGATTTAAGAGAATCCGGAGCTATAGAGCAGGATGCAGACGTTATATTGTTTATTTATCGTGAAGATGTATATAAAAAAGATACAGATAAAAAAGGCGTTGCAGAAATAATAATCGGAAAACAGAGAAACGGTCCAACAGGGATAGTAAATTTAACCTATGTTGACAGAATTACATCATTTGAAAACCCTTCCAATGAAGTTTCTGAAAATTTTTAAAGTTTTGTTAACAATTTTAATTTTTTAATTTTAAATTGTATTATGTTTTTTTATTTTTTATATTTTCTGTTATTTGCAAGTCTTTTTTAATGAAACTTATTTGTGACTAAATTATTATTTTTATAAAACTGTTTTATATTTGTCTTAAAAAATTTATTTTCCCTCCGCTATTAATCTAATTGCTAATTTTCTAATTGTTTAAAGTTAATTAAAATATATAAATATTTTCAATACATTCTAATAAATTATAAAATATAATAATGTTATATTTTATAATTTATTTTATTGACTTCCAATTAAAAAAGTGATATGTTTAAAACATATGGTATTAAGTGGTTTATAATCTCATTATACAATTAATACTATACGGTTTTTAAACTCATATTACATAGTCATATTAAAAACATATATATTAAAAATATATTAATAAATAGATATATATTGTATGTAAATACAATATCTTATATAACGCCGCCGCTTTTTTTATTATTTAAAATCGCAATCGCTTTTACATTGCTGCATTAAAATATAAAATAAAAAATGGGAAAATTATGAAAACAAAAATTAATTCATTTGCAAATAATTTGCGACCGTTAAAACAGATTAATAAACCGAGCGATCTTATAAAGCAGTTCACTGCTAACTGGTTTACTATGAATATGGGAACAGGTATTCTGTCGCTTATGCTTGCTGCGTTTCCTTATCCTGTGCCGGGTATCCAGATTGTGGCGGAAACTTTATGGGTGATTAATATTGTTTTTTTTATAATCTTCAGTATTTTATTTACAAGCAGATTTGTATTTTATTTTAATTCGGCAAAAAAACTATTGTCTCATCCCGTTCAATCAATGTTTCTTGGCGCTATTCCTATGGGTCTGGTAACGATTATAAACGGTTTTTTAATTTTTGATGCACCTAAAGGCGTAAATATCGCTTTAGGTTTATGGTGGTTTGATGCCTTTATTTCGGTAGCAATAGGTTTATTAGTACCTTTCTATATGTTTACAAATCAAAGGCACAGTATAGAAGATATGACGGCTATTTGGCTGCTGCCGATAGTTCCCGCAGAGGTTGCCGCGGCATCGGCAGGGTTTCTTGCGCAGCATGTTGCACCTGCTATGGCGAGGCATATCGTCGTTTTGGGCTATGCTTTGTGGGCATTTTCCGTACCGTTAGCTTTCGGCGTCCTTGTTATTTTATTTTTACGCCTTGCGTGGCACAAATTGCCGCATAGAGATATGGCTGTGTCGACGTGGCTTACTCTTGGACCTATAGGCACGGGCAGCATGGGATTGCTTCTTTTAGGCGGTGATGCGCAGCGTGCGTTCGCAGGAACTAAACTTTATGTTTACGCGAAAGAGGCTTATGCTTTTGGACCAATAGGAGGTTTAGTTATCTGGGGATTTGGATTCTGGTGGCTTGTAATGGCAATACTGCTGACATTCAGATATATGAAAGAGGATTTGCCTTTCAATATGGGCTGGTGGGGATTTACTTTCCCTCTTGGAGTGTACACTGCAGCTACTATTATTTTGTATAGGATAACCGACTTTGAATTGTTCAGGGTTGCCGGAGCTGTTTTTGTCGCGATGCTGGCAATGTTCTGGACGGTAGTAACTACGAAAACGCTGCACGGCATGTGGCACGGATATTTGTTTAAAGCCCCGTGTCTATCGACTGAAACGGGATTGCCGGAGGATTCAAAAGATTGTGCGTAATATTAAATAAAATTTATTATAAAAAATCTAATCAAAATGGGGGATAGAATGAAAAAGCCTGTAATGGAACATCAAAGTTTCTTAAAAATTTTACTATTTATTATTTTAGTAATTTCATCAAGTATGTTTGTAAAATTAAGTCTTGTACGCAGGGCGTTTGCAGACCCTGACGGGTCGGGAAATAATTTTTTTTATAAAGGTTCTTTTGCGTTCGGTACTCCGCCCGCTAACAAATTTATGACATATCAGATGATGACATTTGAATCTTTCGGTTCGGTGTTTACAAATACAGGCGCCGTTAAAAACCTGCCTGATAATGTAACGAGGTACGTTTACCTTCCGGAATTTATATGGACAAACAGCCTGCTCAATTCAAATGCGACCAATCTTTTTGAAGTTATAGTCCCATTTGGTCAGGCTACTCAGCATATCAGCAATCCGTCATCCGACCAGTTTGAAAATTCAAGCACGGGATTAGGCGATATTTTAGTTTATGAAGGAATATCCAGTAAAACATATTCAGACGGAAATTTATCGGCAAATATTTTTCCGCAGATTAGCTTTACGGTACCGGCAGGTAACTGGAGTAACGATTCTTCTGTGAACCTTGGCGGTGATGAATGGCAGATAATGCCCACATTAACCGGAGAGTTTGCTTATAATTTGCCGTCTAATATGGCGTTAAAATTAGATTATGCAATCGGTTACAGTTATAACGAAGGTCATGCTACAATTAATAGAGCAGAAGTTGCTTCGCTCGGAGGAGCGAGCATCACTGACCCTGGAAATAATTTCTTTACCGATATTTACTTAAATTATTATATAACGCCCGCTTTAGATATTTATAATGAAACTTCTTATGTGAATCAGAGCAGCAACAATGGATATGAAAATACTGGCGCGGGTAATCCTGTATTTATGGAAGTAAATCGCGGCTATAAAGATGTTGCTTCCGGTTTCGGTATTGATTATCATATAAAAAATGTCATGTTGGATGCCCGCGTTTTGAGAGATTTACACGGCGATAACGGTCCGGACGGATTTTACAGCCAGGTAGGCGTAATAATAGTGTTCTAAAATAATTACAATATTCTGCCGATATGCTACATTTTATTTTGGACATTGTACATATTTTAGATTGACCATTATTTATATTCGTCACGTAATATGTTTGTCAGCACTACTGCCTTTAGGAGGGAGTATGGTCTATATATTATTGATCTCTTAAAAAATATAATATAGCTCATACTTAAAAATATCGAAAGTTAACGTAAAAGATGATAATAAACTAACGGTTTATTATCATCTTTTTATATTTGTATTATTATTCTATTTAATATAATACGATATAGTAATTAATTAATAAACTGTATGAATTAGGCGGTTTAAAACGTAAATTTATTGACGTCTCCTAATAATTTTTCCAGTTCTTCGTTGTCTATATCTATACCGTCATTATTATCCGTCTTACTTTTGCTGCTGCCGTTATCTTCATTTTTTTGGGCATTGTCAGATGCTGCTTGGGAAATATGGACTTTTGCAGCATCATCGTTAATAATATCGGCGACTGTGTTATATCTGTCTTCATTTTCTTTTCCGGTTGGAGCTTCATTCCCATTTTGCGCATTATCAGGCGTCGTTAAATCAGTTAACTTATTATTTTCTTGATATGGTTTATTTGCGGGAGCCGGAGAATTTATTTTCTTATTTTCATTTTCATTCGTTTTTTCTTTTGTTTCATTATAAAAAGAAGCGCTATTTTCGTTTTCTTTTTCCTTCTCATTATCGGTTATTTTAGACCGGTTCTTATCAGTCTTTAAGGCGTCTGCAAGATTATCTACAATTTTTTTATCTTTAACGGACAAAGATAATTCGAGTTTTTTAGATTCTTCTACATTAACTAAGTCAATATTTGTAGAAAGCAGATTTTTCATGGAATTTAGTATCAGAACGCGTTTATTTAAGAGTTCGTTTGCACTGAGATATATTTCAGAATATTTAGCGTATGCTTCATCGGTAATTCTTTTTGCTTCCATAATTGCATTATTCTTTATTGACTCGGCTTCGCTTTTGGCAGCTGTTTTAATTTCATCGCCAATTGACCTGACCATTAATACGGCGTCGCTTATCATTTTGTCTTTTTCTTTAAATTCTTTAATTTCTTGATTTTTTTTTACTATTTCTTCTTTGAGATTATAAAATTCGCCGTAAAGTTTTTCTAAGTCTTTGGCTATCAATTCTAAAAAATTATCAACCTCCGTAGTGTCATAGCCTTTTAGTCTGCGTGAAAATTTTTGAGATTTAATCTCTAATGGTGAAAGTTCCATATAATAAAATGCTCCTTATATAAATAATTATTATCTTAATAATTATTTTAATTAGATATATATAAAATGTCAAATCTATAATTTTAAATATTAAAATTTGTTAAGCTTAAGCAAAAATCTATAATTTTAAATATTAAATTAAGTAAGTTTAAACTCAAATTTAAATAAAAATTAAATAGAAAGCACCTTTAAATACAATAAGATTTTAGGTTTATACCGTTAATATATTATTTATATATTTTATTTGTTTTATTATTTTAGAGCGGATTCCGCAGTCTTTACCCTATTTTCAAACCGATTAAATAGCTTACTATGTCATTCTGTAAATAGGCGAGAAGCATTTGTAATATATAAATTGCAAAAATAACAATTATAGGCGATAAATCTATTCCGATATTGCCGATAGGAATTACCGCCCGTACCTTACGTAAAACCGGTTCTGTTATATCGTTAAGAAATCTTATGATAGGATTATACGGGTCTGGATTAACCCATGAAACTAATGCCTTGATAATTATAATCCACATATAAGCCTGAAGAATTATGCTTATGATGTTAAAAATAAAAAAAACTAGATTTAATGAAAACCCCATTAATATTTCTCCCGCCGATTTGATTTAATTATAAATTATTAATTATTTTTTTATGAATTATTTATGCTAATTGGCCTATCGTCTTTTGCTATAATTTAAACTATTGCCGTTTTTTCTACAATTTTAAAATTATTAACTTAATTTTTTTTTACTTTCTACACATTTGCAATTAATTATATCACATAGGCATTATAAATTATAATATAATGTGATAATATAGTATAATTATATGATAAATCACAGTGATAATCGGAATTATTGCATAATAAATAAACAAGCCTCTATCCTCAATTAAAAAACTAATTAAAAATGAGTATAAACAAAGAAAAAATTGCCGAAATATTTGAAAAAATTTCTGAATTGCTTGAAATCAAAGGCGACAATATTTTTAAGATAAGAGCATATTTAAATGCATCGCGTGTTATAAGCCAATTTCCAGGAAATATTGAAGATGCCGTTCTGAAAGGAGAATTATCAAAAATTCCCGGAATAGGTAAAGATATTGCCTCTAAAATTGAAGAATTAGTTAAAACCGGACGGCTTATTTATTATGAAGAGTTAAAAAAAACAGTGCCTGAAGGTATTTTTGAATTGTTAAAATTAAGAGGACTTGGTCCAAAAAAAACTAAAATTTTATATGAAAAATTAGGAATAAAAAATATTGCTGATTTAAAAACGGCGCTTGAAGATAATAAATTAAGCCATCTTGATGGATTTGGGGAAAAAACCGTAAGCAATTTAATAGAATCCATAAAAGAATATAATAACTTTAAAGAGAGATATTTGTATCCGGAAGCGCAGCTGGAAGCAAGTCTAATTGTTTCATATTTACAAGAAGCAGGCGGCGGTTTAATATCAAACATTGAAATAGCCGGTTCGCTAAGAAGAAAATTGGAAACGGTAGGCGATATAGATATCGTGGTTTCGTCAAAATCAAACGAATATGAAAATATTAAAACTGTATCATTGGCAATAGCGGAAGTCTTTTTAAAATACGATAAAATAGCACATGTTGAATCTAGCGGAGATACAAAAATAAGCATTGTGCTGAAAAACGGCATGCATGTTGATTTAAGGATAGTTCCGCCGGAAGATTATATATACGCCCTGCATCATTTTACAGGTTCGAAACTTCATAATGAAGAATTGAGAAGCCTTGAAAAAAAACACGGTTATAAAATAAACGAATATGGAATTTACAAGTCGGAAAATAATAAAATAATAGTTACGGATGAAAATGGTTTTTATAATGTGTTTAATATGCAGTTTATTCCGCCAGAACTAAGAGAGGGAACGGGGGAGATTGAAGAGGCTCTAAAACACGGCATCCCTGAGCTGATAAACATTAAAGATATAAGAGGAGTATTTCACGTACATACATCCTATACTGATGGGAAAGAAAGTTTGGAGGAGATGGTTAAAACTGCCTTAGAACTAGGTTTTGAGTATATAGGTATAACAGATCATTCAGTTTCTGCGTACTATGCTCACGGACTTAGCGCCGCTCGATTAAATTCTGAAATTGAATATATTGACAGACTAAATAAACAATATGAAGGAAAAATTAGAATATTAAAAGGAATTGAATCCGATATTTTAGAAAACGGCGACCTTGATTATGAAGACGAAACGCTTTCTAAGTTGGATTTTGTGATAGCTTCGGTACATTCTAGATTTAATATGCATAAAGAAGATATGACCGCAAGAATAATAAAGGCAGTAAAAAATCCTTATACGACTATGCTCGGACATTTAACCGGAAGGCTCCTTCTTGAAAGAAAAGAATACGAGGTCGATATTTCCGCTGTTATAGAAGCTCTAAGCGAATACAAGACTATTGTCGAACTTAATGCAAATCCTAAAAGGCTTGATATTGACTGGCGATATATTAAAGAAGCAATTTCTAAATCGGTTATGCTTTCCATTAACCCTGACGCGCATAATAAAGAAGGCTTCGATGTTATCGAATATGGCGTAAACGCAGCCAGAAAGGGAGGGACGACAAAGAATAATGTTTTAAATACTTATAGTATAGACGAAGTTTTAAATAAGATTAAAACAATAAGAGAACACAAGCTGAATAAAACTATTTGATTAAACAAATTATACTGAATATTAGCAAAATAATAAAATAAATAATAAAACAATAAAAGTTAATAACATAAATAATAAAACAGCTATGTTAAATAGATAAGAATATGAAAAAAATTTTATCGGCTGCAGGATACGACGGTTCAAGCGGCGCAGGGGTTACGTCTGACGCAAAAATTTTTTCAAAATTAGATATCTTAGGGTTATCGGTAATAAGTGTGCTTACTGCCCAAAATCCTGATAATATATATAAAATTGCCGCTGTCGACGACGATTTTTTTGATTATGAACTTAAAGCAATATTTGATTATTTTAAGATTGATTCCGTTAAAATAGGGTTAATAGGAAGTAAAAAGCAAAGCGTCATTCTATCCGAATATATCAAAAAATATAAAGTAAAAGATGTCATTTTGGACCCTGTATTTGTATCTACCTCAGGCGTAAGGCTATGGGATGCCGGAAGAGATATTAATGCTGCTAACGCGAACTATGATTATACTGCTGCCGATGATGCAAATGTTTGCTCCAATATCAGCCGTAATGTTGACGCTAATACCGCAGACAATGCTGCCGATACCGAAGCGGTCGGCAATAGCAGGAATAATAAGAGCTGCTATAAAGGCGTCGGCGATTTCGATGCAAACTATTTAGAACCCTTATTGAATATTGCTACGGTTATTACGCCTAATATTAATGAGGCAGAAATTATTTCCGGTCTGGAAATTAAAAATGTTGATTGTATGAAAGATGCAGCAGCCGCTATAAAAAAGCAATATCGCTCCATTAAAAATATAATAATAAAAGGTTCGCATTTGCGAAGCTCTGAGTCTTGCGGCATAACGGCAGATGATGCCGTTTTCAACAATGAAGAACGCTGCGTTACTAATACCGTACAAAGGGGTTATTGTGAAGATGAAGAGATAACAGATTTGTTATTGACTGAAAGCAATGAGTTCGCGGTATACAAAAAACGGCGCATTGTCACAGACAAGCAAATTCATGGAACAGGATGCGCATTTTCAGCAATGATGGCGGCTCTCTTAACCAAAGGGGTTAATCCTTATGATGCTTTAAATAAAACTGAAATATTTGTCGAACAATTAATAAATAATTATAAAATAATCCCAGACAATTCAGAAAACAAAAAAATATACATAACAGCTAATATTTGAATATACTGAATATAATATAATTATCCTGCTATTTTATGCAGCAGTTTGTTCAGCTTGCCGATTGGCTGATATCCTCTTATAGTTTTTACTAACTCCAGACCTTTATATATAAATAATGTCGGAGTTCCTGTAACGCCGAGCATCGTTCCTTTTTTTATATTCTGTTTTATAAGGCTGACGGTTACATTATGTTTCACGCATGACTGCTCTTTTTTCATATTCAGCAGTCCCTGATCATTTTTTTTCAAAAAATAGTAAATATCGCCTATCGTACTCCATTTTGACTGATATTTATAAAGCAGGCTTCTTATTTTAAGATATTTATTATTATGTTTAGTGCTCTGCAAAGCTGAACAATCTGCATATTCAGCTGCTTTGAATGCGAAAGGGTGAATGAGCGTTAAAGGAAAATCTCTGTAAATAAGATATATTTTTCCGGTGTTAATATAATTTTTTATTAAATACGGCAGATCCAATTCTTCAAACTTCCTGCACCAGTAACATTGAAAATCGGTATAGGCAACAATGGTAACATTAGCATCTGGATTGCCCTGAACCCTTTGAGCATTTACAATATGCGCTATTGTTCTCTGCGTTAGGTTTGCATGAGCCGAAGCGTTCGATACATTTATAAAAAGAAGCAGCAGCATACAGAATAAGACAATAACGAGCGGTTGTATTATTAATTGAATATTTTTTGCGATGGCTTCGGCAGGCATTAAATAACGCGCATCACCGTCACCGTTCGCCAGACGATTTTTTGTTTTTAATCCGATATTTGTATTTATATTGCCGTATTGAGCTTTTAGCCGATAATTATGTTTCATTTTGACCACCTTTTTAATATTAAGAGTTTAATTTGAATGTAAATACGGTATAATTATAAGATTAATGCCTATAAATGTATGATTTTAATATAACATACTAATTAATATATAATAAATAATATATTATATAAATAATATATACTGAATTTTATATTAGAACAAATATTATAATTTGTCAATCAGCATTGAATACAGCAAAGGAAGCATTATCTCATGATGTCCGGTAAGGGAAAAAAATCTTCCTCCCTGCTGAGTAGGTCTTCTAAGTACGTTAACATTCGGTCTGTAATGTTGTATAAAATCCATATTAGCCGTAACTATATTAGTAACAGCAAATCCGAGATTTCTTGAAAGCGTCAATGCTTTAAGAAAAATTTCAGGCATAGTTACTGCGGAACCGATATTTAAATAGACCCCTCCTTCAAGCTTTGAAACTATCGATGTAAATTTTTTGAAATCTATAAGGCTTGATTTTCCTATAGCTTCACCGTTTGCGGAAGGATGCATATGTATAATATCCGCTCCGATAGTCACGTGAACCGTGACAGGTATGCCAAACTCATATGCCTTTGCTATAATACTTAAATTTTTATTTTTAAAATCAGAATTATAAATAAACCTGCCTATGCTTTCGCCTATACCTTTATTTTCTGCTGCGCCTTCGGTAATAGCATTGTTAAGCAATTCCGCAGTATCTTTTGCCATGCCGAACAAGCCGCTGTCTATTTCAGCCGATACGTCTTCGGATGTTTTTCCGCTATAACTTATTTCAAAATCATGTATAATTCCTGCTCCGTTCAATGCTATGCTGTTTACAATACCAATTTCCATTAAATGTATTAATATTGGAGCAAGCCCTACTTTTATAACGTGAGCGCCCATACCGACGGCAACGGAAGAACCTTTTCTATGCCGGGCTACTATTTCTTCTGAAAGCTCTTTAATATCGCTTGCGGCTAAATAATCAGGCAGTATTTTAATAAAATCGTCGAAAGAACCGCCTTTGTTAAATTTTTTAGAAAAGGAATTGATATTTACTTTGGACGGTCTGTCTTTAAGCAGGTAAGTTTTTATTTTTCTATTGTCAATTGGCGTTACATTCATTTTTTATAATTTAACAAAAACTTAAAATTGAAATTGTAAAATAAAATATAAAACGCATAATAGATAGCATATAAAAATGATAGATAGCATATAAAAAAACAAAAAATAATTTTATAGTATGTAAAAAATAACTTAACAATACATAAAAATCACTTTATAGCACATAAAAAAATCACTTTAAATAGTAGAAAAATTATTTTAACGGTAGAAAAAAATAACTTAACAATACACAAAAAATAAAAAATAACTTTTAATTAATAATTAATTATATTATATATAGCATAATATCTGATCAATTATATATATTAATTTTATTTTTAAGCATTTTTTTACGTATTTATTAATTTTAATGAGCAAATTATAAATTGATACTCATTGATGAACGT
>JAKAQK010000223.1 GCA_021822625.1 bacterium
ATCTATTATTATAATTATCGCAGCAACCGTCCTCATTTCTTTTGTTATTATTTTCTTTAAAATTTAAACATTCCAATGCGCGCCGATTATTATCGGAACTTTTTTCTTCAATGTTTGAAGGTGAAATTACAATTTTTTCATTTGTTTTTATTTTTTTATGCGATTTAAGCAAACATTTTAAGGTAAGAGGAAAAGTAATTTTGTTCGGAAAATCCAGTATAAAAATCTCAACCTTTCCGCCGGTTTCCCTTTTACCGAATATACGCGCTTTTTTAACATAAGAGCTGTTAACGGTTATTACATCGCCGGGATTAATATAATCAATAATGTCGTAAAATTTTTTATGCTCTATCGTGAATTTTTTTACGTTAACGGCAAGAAGCTTCGATTCGTCTCTATTTTTAAGAGGATATTTTGCAATAAGTTTTTCGTCAAAAAAATAATCAAAATCTTCTAAGTTCATATATTGTAAGTTATATTGGGTTATGTTAATTTTTTAATTTTAATATTTTAATTATGTATATATAATATTGCTTGATAGCATTGTTTGTTTAGTTTATAACATATAGTAAATAGCATTGTTTGTTTAGTTTATAACATATAACAATTTAAAACAGTGAAGCGCCGCATCGTAAGAAGCCGGAATCTTCATTGTTTATTTTTTTCTGATGAATTAAACAGCGGCTGCAAAGAAATATTATAACTATAAGAAATATTTAGAACTTAACTTTTTTGTATTATATCATAATAATCATAAATATATAACTATAAATAATCGCTATGTCAATAATCATTATAATGTCATTATAATGCCAATAAATATCAATGAGATAATATCGTTGGAATGTTTTTTTAACTAAAAAATTAAAGCTCATTATAAATATAAATAATATCAATAAATATCAATGAGATATTAATAATAAAATATAAATATCGTTGAAGTATTTCTTCTTGATTGAAATTTAAGGCTTGTAATTCAATAAATAAAATAAAATGGCTAAAATAAGATAAATAAGATAAAATAATATAAAATAAGATAAAATAAAACATAAAAAGTTAAGATAAATAATTAATAAATAATTAACGATGAATAATAATAAAAAATAATAATAAAAATGTATAAAAGTAATAATATATTTATAACGTTAGAAGGAATAGACGGCTGCGGGAAAACGACTGCGGCACATGAACTAAAAAGCAGGCTTGAGAAAAGAGGATGCAGTGTTTTCTACACTATGGAACCGACGGATGAACCCCTTGGCGTTTTTATTAAGAAATATATTTTAGAAGAAAATCAAAAGGAGGATGAAACAGACAACAATAATAATATAAGCGAACATCGTAATGCTAAAAAAGATGACGAGCAATATTATAATGCCGGCAATTATAAAGACGACAATATAAGCAAATATTGTAACGATAAGGATAAGAAAGATAATAACGATAAAAAAAACAAATCGCTGCATGAATATATTAATAGTTTAGATAAAATTTCTTATAAATTAATTTGTCTGTTTTTGTTTTCATCTGACAGGGCGGCTCATTTGAGCAGCATTAAAAATAAAATTAAAGATTATGACGTAGTTATATGCGACAGATTTACAGATTCTACATTTGCCTATCAAAGTTTTGATGAAATAAACGATAAAGCTAAAATTGACAAAGCTAAAGAATTTATTCTTACGGTAAACAATTTTATTCTTTATATTAACGATATTAAAATAGATAGAACTTATCTGCTTGATATAGACCCCGAAATAGCCGGTAAAAGAATATTAAAAAAAGATGTTAAGAGTTTGTACGATGTCCAATCTGTCGATGTTTTTTCAAAAATCAGAGAAAATTACATATATCTTTATAAAAGATATCAGGATAGAATAAAGTTGATAAACGCTTCCGAAACTACCGACAAAATAGTATCGGAAATTTTATCGGATATCGATTCTTTATTGCCGTGAATGTATTATACGTGAATGTATTATTAACATTATTATGAATAGTTTTCCTTATGGATTTTCAAAAGTACTTGGACACAAAAGCGAACTGGCTTTTTTAAATAATCTTATTTTAAAAGACAGAATTCCATCCGGTCTAATATTTTACGGTCAGGAATCGATAGGAAAAAAATTTACCGCTTTCTCATTTGCCTCATCCTCTCTTTGCTTAGATTTTAATTCAGATTTAAATTTTAATAACGGCAATAGTAAAAAATCAATTGACGGTGAAGGCGGTAACGGCGATTACATCGGTAATTTAAATAATTCACCTTCAGCATTGGTCGAACCGTGCGGAGAATGTTCATCCTGCGCCGGAATACTTAACAAAACAAATTCCAATATGATTTATATAGAGCATGAAAAAGGACTGATAAATATAGATAAGATTAATGGGTTAGCAAAGGCTCTTTCACTTTTGCCTGCGAATGATATGCACAGATTTGTTATTATAGACGATATCTCTAAAATGAATACGGGCGCAATGAACTCAATCTTAAAAATTTTAGAAGAACCTCCTGAAAAGACGGTTTTTATTTTAATAGCGGCAACCTTGAATAATATTCTGCCTACTATAATATCAAGATGTATGATTGTAAATTTTAAACCGATAGACGAAGAAATATTGTTCGGCTATGCTAAAAATTACTATATCGGCAACGGCGAGCAAAATAGCAATGGGAATAATAATTATGATGTTAACAGAAATAATAGGGAAGATAGAAATGATAAAGAAATTAACGAATTTAATAACGGCGATAAAATCCTATCGGCGTATGTGAGGCTTGCAAGGGGCAGCATATCAAATTTAAACGATTTAATATCAGGAAATTATATAAAACTCAGAAAGATC
>JAKAQK010000056.1 GCA_021822625.1 bacterium
ACCGAAGCGTTGATTTTTTCTCCGATTATAGTCTGACCAGTTTATATTGTTTTTATATTGTTGCGTATTATTGCGCTGAATTAAAACACTTATCGGTTATAAATTCATCTTTCTATATAATTTGTCATAAAATACTAATATTGTCAATATATTTTCATTTTCCGTAAAATTTTTTAACCTCTCTGTACATTATACCATCATATAGAAGGTATTAGTTCATATTCACTTTCACTGCAAGATTTTATATTTGTCGCCGCATGAAATTTATTATCAAAATGCAAAATATTGCTTGCCTGACGTTAATGAAATAAAAAAATCTTTCGGATATTTTTAAAAATAAAAGGAGCGACGGTCAGACTGTCAGACGGTCAGAAGCGTACATTTAATTTCCTCGATAGACGCCGATGGAAAAGTTATTTTAAACCTTCAAGCCAATTTGCAATCTGAGAAAGTTCCTCGGGCGGCATGTCTGGACTTGGCGGCATTGAAGAAGTCGGGTGTAGAATCTGATTTTTTATCTGAACGTAGCTTAGCAGCGAACCGACATTGGAAAGATTTGAGCCGTTCTTATTTCCTTTGTCGTATATTCTATGACAGTAAAAACACCCTGCTATTTTAAAATCTTCATATCCTTGCCCTGTAAATACGTCAGGCGTTCGCGGCGCAATCGTCCTTACGCTATTTTCAGGTCTTGCCGTACTATGCGCGGCAGAGGTATAAGTCTGCGGCGGCGCAACGCGCAAAACCGGAGGAGGATACATTGCTACTCTTACGTTATTTGAATTTGAGCTATTACTAGTTATGTTAGAATTGGGGACATTATTTGTCTTAGGCAAGGACGAGACAGACGATGCGCTGCCTGTATTGCCGCTATTTCTTGTATTGCTGATATTGCCGGCATTACTTAAAATATTTGCATTGTTTGTACCGTTTGTATAGTTAACATGTTTCAGTTGATTGACATTCCTTTTATTGTTTTTTTTGTTTCTATTCTTATTCTTATTCTTATTTTTCTTTTCAAGTCTTTCTGCTTTTAATCCATCATCTGCCGACTTTCCGTGAGACTTACTGTTATTGTTGCTTTTATTCGTTTTATTTGTTGTTATTTTGTTCTTCATAGGCAGATAAATATAAAAATACCCCGCTGCCGCTGAAGACGCGAGAAAAATTATAACTCCGGCAACTACCGATATTAATGCAATTTTTTTATTGGATCTATTAAAATTTTGCCGAGAATAAATATTTTCGGTTGAAAATTTCATCTGAATTTCGTTTATTTGTTCCGGCCGAGTTTCAGGCGCATGTCTCTGAACAGAGATATTTTCGGACGCTCTTACGTCAGGTCTTCCGCTAACATTAAGCGGCTGTTTATACGCCTGCCGTTTTTCTTCGTGAGCATTTAATAATTTAACTAATTCATCGGTATCTTGTATTCTGTCCGGAATTTTTACGGAAAGACCTTTTTGTATTATACTTTTTAATTCTTCACTGATACCGGCAAAATCTATCGGCACTCCGGCGGCTAGCGCCGTAGCTTCGGGAGGAGGCATACCCTTTATGCAGGCATATAAGGTTGCGCATATAGCGTACACATCCGTAAACTTTCCTCGTCTGCCTTTTTCTCCGTATTGTTCAAGAGGCGCATATCCTGGCGTCAAAATTTTCTTGTAAGTTCTAGTTTTATCGTCTGCAAAATCACTTGAAGAACCAAAATCTATGATTTTAATATCTCCGGAATCTTTAATTATGATGTTTTCCGGTTTTATATCCTGATGAAGCAGTCCTTTATTATGAATGGCTTTTACGGCATCGGCAACCTGTCTAATATATTTTAATCCGTCTTGTTCGCTTATCTTTCCAAGACGTGAAGACATAGGAACGCCGCTGATATATTCCATAACTATATAAACTGTGCCGTTTTCTTCTATTATGTCATAAACGTCAACTATTCCTGAACTTTTTAATTTTGCTATTGCCCTGGCTTCTTCTATAAAGCCTTCCATGTTTTTCTTGTTTTCCAGCGTAGGCGGCACAGTCACTTTATTGCCTGTTCTAGATGCTATCCCGTCAGGAAAATATTCTTTTATAGCAACTTTTCTGCCGAGTTTTTCGTCATAGGCAAGATACGTTATTCCAAAACCGCCCTGCCCGATAACCTTTTCTACTTTATATTTTAAATAAATGACGCTGCCGGTTTCAAGAGGCTCACAAGACATGGAATTATCATGTTCTATCTCCCCTCCGCATATGGGGCATTTAGAAGAGTTATCGGAGATAGACGATTGGCAATAAGGACAATCAATCATGGTTCGGTGAAATTATTAAAGTATTTTTCAAAATTATTCAAATTATTATTAAAATTCATTATAAATTATAATCGGCGGATTATAAAGCGGATTATAATCAATATATTTAGTATATTGTATTACAAATTGTTATTAGTAGATTATAAATATATATATATGATAAACTGCAGCCTGTAACCCGCTATATTTCTTTCACGCTGTTCTTTTAATAATAAGCGCAGACGCATTATCGGAAGCGCCGTTTTTCACTGCCGAATCTACAAGCAAATCGGCTATATATTGGGCATCTATTATAGATAAACTATTATCGTCGGTATTTATATTATTTATTTTTTTATACTTAAAATTATTTTCTAAATTATTATCTAAATTATTATCTAAATTTTCAAAATTATCGTTTAACTGGGTGTTTAACTTATTATTATTATTATTTAAATTACTGCTTAATTTTTCATTTAGCTTATTATTTAAATTCTCATTGTAATTATTGTCTAACTGATTGTTTGCGGTTGTTTTGCAACGGTTTAATACAGCTATTATGCCATCTTCTTCTATCTCTGACCATATTCCGTCGCATACTAATATGAGTATATCATTATTTTTCAGGACTTCCGTTTTTTTACCTATTGTTTTTTGCAAATCGTCAAAATAGCCTTCCTGTCTATTTCTGACGGCACCTAAAAATTTTACGATTTTATTTCTGTCTGGACTATTTTTCGCTTCTTCTTCCGTCATGTTGCCGCTTGATACCATTAAAGCAACATATGAATGGTCATTAGTGAGCCTTATTAATTCAGGATTAGGTTCAGAACCCGTCCATAAATACGCTCTTGAATCGCCTGCGTGAACTAACGCAAAATTTTCATTTTTAATAGCGACGCCGATAAAAGTGCATCCTCCGTCTTTGCCTTCAAGAAAATCAAAAACATTTTTATTTGCCTGCCATGCCATATTTAAAGCTAAATTATTAATGTCTCCGGTATCTGTATCGGCATCTGCATCAACATCAGCGTCGGCATCAGCATCGGCGTTTGCAAATAAATCCGCCCCGGTCTTTAAGAAAGCGTTCACCGCAGCTTTGCTTGCAACTTCTCCCGCCGCCATTCCGCCCATTCCGTCAGCAAGACAAGCCCTTACCGATAAAACTTTTTCGCCTGAATTCAAAGTATTTTCAATAACAAATCCGCAGCTGTCTTCATCTATAAGCCTGTCTATATTTAATCCTACAGTTGAAGACATGCCGATGTCAAATTTTACAGGCATTTTCATTTCCTCCGCAATATTTTTTAAATAATCGATAGCTTCTTCAATAGTAAATCTTTCGTTGCTACAAACCAATGTTTTTGACAAAAATTGGGGAAATCCAGGTATGTAAACATCGGAAATGCAATTAAGAACACTTATATCGTCATAAGGATGCAAATTTTTTCCTAATAGAAATTTTACGCATAAAAGTCCTAAAACATACACTCCCTCCTTTCCAGTAGCTTTTCTGCGTCTTAAAACTTCAGGGGCGACCATATCTTTAGAGGAATACATTTCTTTGTTTATTTCGCATACATCGGGGAAAATTTTTAATTTTATACTGCTGCTGCGCGTATATATTAAATCCGTCGTGTCTGCGTTAATAGAATCTGGATTTATATATAAAACCGATATATTGTTGTCTTTAAAATTCTTAATCAGTTTAGCTATAGCAGACAAGTAGGCTACTATTTGATTAATATCTTCTTTTTTGGAGGGTTTAATAAATTTATATCGTTTATACCCCAATTTGCCGATATCTGCAATAATCGCTTCATTTTTGGAGTAATATAAAATTTCAGGCAGCATTAGAGATTGAGGAAAATCTTTAAACAATTCGCAATTGCCTTCATAATACAATAATTCTTCTCCAGAGGCGTTATAAACAACACGCCATCCTGAAAAAAGATAGTCGCCTAATTTTAATTCTAAATTATTTACAAAAAACGTATCCCCATATTTAAACCGTTCTGCGTCGTCTTCAATAGGGTATGTTTTTTCTTCAAGATATTCAAAACTCATTAACTCATTATTCCTCGATTGCAGAGAGAATTATTTAATTTATTATATAAACTTATTTGATTATTTATATTTAAGGATAATCCGGAAAAAATTGTACATAATTATATATACATGAGCGAATGATATATTATATTAATTCATTTGAAGAGTCTTGTTTTATACATTGAATAAAAAAATTATATCACCGAATGAAATTTGATACCCGTTTTTTAATTCAGCCGGCTCGGTAATCCTTGAAGAAAATTCAGAAATATTGTCTGCCTTAACAAAAACTCCGTTCGTTGAATTTATATCCTCTATAGACCATTTTCCGTTTTTAAAAGTAAACTTTGCGTGTTTCCTTGAAATATGTTCTGCGTTAGGTATTTTGCTCAAATCTATATCTACGTTTCCCGTTGATTGGTCAAATCTTCCAATAATCATACTTTCAGAATTTAAATCAAAAAATTGGTTCGTTAAAATATTATCATTTTTCAACGTAATTTTGGCCGGTTTAAATTTATTGACTGCCGCAGCATTTTTATCCGTAAAAAATGTGTCTTTTGAAAGTATGCCGGAAAAAATATCTTTGTTAGAGTCATCGTTTATAGCACTTTGACTGTTAATATTGTCGTTATCTATATGTTTATCATATCTATCTCTATTATCTGCATTATTATTTATACTATTATCTATATTACTATTAATTTTATTATCTGTCTCGTTATTATTAATAATATCGCAATTTACCTTACTGCCGGCATCGACTGCGCTATTATCGCCGTTATCTTTAAGATGTTTTTCTGACGCCGTCTGTCTGGACAACTCAATCTCTTCAGGTATGTTAAACAAAATTAATGCTGTTCCGTCCAAATTACAAAATTTTTTATCATCTGTAAACTTTTTGCCGCATGAAGGACATGTTTTCATTTATATTCGCCCCTAAATATTTTATAAATTGATTTAACTCATTTAACTATTAATTTAACTAAGTTGACTAATTTGATCAGTACGTTAAATTCCGGTGAGTTTCCTTATCTGTTCATCGGAAAGACCTTGTCCGGAATCTAATTTTACGGTCTTTGTTCTTGAACCTATTCTTAAAGTTTTTGATGTTCCTATACTTATAGTTTTACTTTCTTTTATTTCATTCTGAGCTTGTTCTATCATCCTTGTCATTGCGCCATTCCCTAATTTTACCGTCATGCGCCTTGCCATATCGAGAGTTTTTGCGGCAGTAGAAGGATTGCTTACGGATTCTTTTATCGCTTTTTCTACTAATCCGCCGACATTTCTTTGCTGCACCCATTGCATTACCTCCTGATCAATAACCGATGCTTTAGATTCATTCGTAGTGAATTCGACTATAACGTCTTCAGGCGGATTTTCCTCTCTAAAATTTATTCCGGGCGCATTATAAGTTAAACTTAACTGCATAAGGCGAGATTTTAAAGGCTTTCGTTCCGGTATTGTGGTTTCTATTATAAATACAGTACCGCCTGTTTCGCTGATATTGCCCAGAGAATGCGGTTTTATATTTATATCTGCTTCCGATACCTCAGGATAGACTCTTGTTATCCTGTCTATTTTAACACCATGCACAGCATTTATAGTTAAAGAAACTCCCGTGAGCGATTCGCTTACCGCGTTGTCTAATTCTTTTATCATAACTTCAGGTATGTCAGAAGACTTAATGGCAATATTGTTGTTATTATTGCTATTATTGTTATCGTTCGTAGTATTGTCGTTTATATAATTTTTGTTTTTATTCCAGTCATTTTCTTCGTTGCTGTTTATATTAATGTTGTTGCTTACTATTTTATTATTAGCATTTGCATCCGGCATTACAGCGGCTTCAGTAGTGTCAGTAGTGGCATAAAAAGGTTTTCCCTGCGTTTTGTCCGTTATAAAAGTAATCAAATCTTCGTTCCAGTCTTCTCCTATGCCTATAGCTATTACCGGCGTATTTTCTCTTGCTAAATTAGCCGCGGTTTCTCTTGCTAAATCGTCATCGGAAGTTTGACCATCGGTAAACATAATAATTCTTCTGTTTGCCGTTTCTTTAGACATTAATTCTAAAGCAGTTTTTAACCCTGCTCCCATACTGGTGCCGCCGCTATATTTCAATAAATTTTCAATAGATTTCGTTATTATATTTTTATTTTCATCGTCAGCATTTGTAAAAGGCAGAAGAACTTTTGCGTCATCGTCAAACTTGACAATGCTTATTCTATCAGTTTTTTTTAATTTTGACGAACCGACGAATTTTTTTAACCCATCTATAATAATTCCTATTTTAGATTCTCCTCCCGTAACCAGATTATAAGTATTGCCGTCAATGGTTTGAGTTTGTCCGGTAAATTTGGTTGAACCTGAGACAATTTCGCGCATTGACCCTGAAGTATCTACGACAAATATAATAGATAAAGGGGAAGCGCTAAGCGTATTATTAACAGTGTCGCCGTCTGGAAATGCGGCGGCGGCTAGATTCAATTTATTTGAACTTAGCTTTAATTCAATAAACAGTTTCTGGTCAGGAATATCCGCCATTAAATAATTTCTATGAGGAACAATTTTTACGTCAAGCATTTTTGACATAACGTTCTCCAGAATAAAGAGATAACTCTCTATCTAATAAAATAGATAAATTCAATATAACTGCTTAATAAAAAATTTATAAATATTTCCTGTTATATCTTATACCCCATTATCGTTTCTTCCGTTATTATTAATTACAATTTGTTGCGGTTTATTATCGACCGAAGCAGCCCAAACTATTGCAACAACCCAACCAATAAGCGACCATCCAAGAAAAAAATTTAGTAGTAATATGGAGGTAAAATTTGTTTTTTTTCTGAAACCGGCAATTATTGTCGGTAAAAAATAAAGTCCGATAAGCATGATAATACCAACAATAGTAACAAGACTAATAAAAAGTGTTGACATTTAAAGCCTCCCTTCAATTTTAAATATTAATTTATTTTTTAATAAAATAAGCATTTCTATTAGTTAAATTGACAAGCGCTACATCATTTTTATGTTTAAATATAAAATACTGACCGTCTATGGTGTTGCCGCTGTAATTAAATATAGTTCTGCTTCCGCTGATAGTCAGAATGTCTCCGTAAATTTTAAACCGATATTTTTCCGGTCTAAACAAATGCTTATTTTTAGAAGATAATAGAATTTTATTTTTGCCGCTTATCGTTAAAATAACAGGTTTATTGGATGAAACCCACTGCAGATAACTTCCTCCAAACATACCTTCTTCCATTTTTTTCTGATATAAAGACATAATGCCTTTATATTTTCCTTGAACTAATCCATGATTTTGATTAGCCAAAGACTTTAATTGAAACTTTTTAACAAATCTGAAGTCTGTTTTAAAAGGTATCTTATCAATAACTTCAAAATGATTTATTTTGCCTTTTACCTTTAGATACAACGCGCCGTTTATATACCTAAAGTGCAAAACAGCGGAATCCGCCTGCATAGTAATCCTATTTTTATGCATGTACCATTTTCCCATAGAATTAACATAATTTGTATGTATATAGCAGCGTCTTTTTTTAAATAATTCTACATAGCTTTTTTTGCTTAGAGTGGAATAATACGTTCCGTTTATACCGCCGACGCCATTAGTGCAGCCGGATAGCATGAAACTTGAAATCGCAATAGAAAAAACAAGTAAAAATAACATCGAAACTGTTTTTTTCATAATTTATCCTCCTAAATGGATTAAAATTTCTAAAATATATAACTTTACGCTAACCAATAGCTATCATTAAACATTAATAAAAAACATTATTGAATTTTTAAATTAGCAGCCGCTGATTCTTCTATAGTAGCCGTAGAGGTTACAGTCAAAGTATAGTTATAAATCCCCGTCGGAAAATCAGCCGGTACGTTTATTGATAATGCTACCGCATAAATCCCCGGTTTAGTAACATTAACATATGAATTGTTATCTGCTGTAAAACCGTTTCCGTATATTTCATATGTTAATTTTACACTTTGAGAAGAAAAAACGGCCGGAGTTTCGGCATAAAATTTTGAATGCAGAATAATAGTCTTACCTTGAGCTACGTTTGCCCCGTTTGATAAAACATTTGAAATTATTACAGCCGGCGCATCTCCTACTCCTGAATTATTAAGAGGCGATATTCCGGTTATATAAGCTTTTGCCGAGGATAGAGAACTCTTGAAAAGCGTTAATCCATTGCTGCTGTTAGAATATATACGCTTTGTGCTGACATTATTACTATAAACATATGTAGGGGCAGAACTCTTGGCTGAAGTTTTAGGGGCAGCGGCTGACGCCGGCGCAACTGAGGTTGAGTACGGCGATTTTGATGTTTTGTTTTTTTTATTAGATATTGCAGATTTCTTTAGAATGTTTTTCAATTTTGTCTTTGATGAATTTTTCGAAGATTGGTGCTTTTTGTGACTTGATTTATAACTTGATTCGGATTGATTTTGTTTAATATGCAGAATTTTGTATACTTCTTCTTTATATTTATTTAGTTTGCCTGTTTTATAATAATATATAAGGGTCCCTGCCGAGCCCAACACTATTACCGTAAGAACGATAAGAACGGCAAGCAATCCTTTCCCCTGTTTATTGCTATTTTTATTTTTAATTTGCTGCTTCTTAATATTATCTGGATGCGGAATATTTCCCATCGGTGCGGAATTAGGCGATGAATTTATATTGCTGCTGTTGATATTGTTATTATTGACATTGTTGTTATTATCAGATTTTTTAATTTCCTCTGCGATAGGTGGCTGCGAAATATGCGCCGCTTTATAAGAATTTCCGGCAGTGCTTCCATTATTATTTGTACTTTTAACCGTCTGTTCATTTTGTTTAGGTTCAAATTTCTGTCCGCAATTAGGACAGAACTTGGCGTTATCGTTATCTATTTTTGCGCCGCAATTTTTACAAAAAAACATAGTCCGCTCCTTTTTCTATACTGACTAACTGACTTATCTATTATGTATGACTTGCCTGCTTAGCAGCATATTTTTATATTTCCATTTATTTTTTACGCTCTCATTTATAAGTTATTAGCTGCAGCTTAGTCTCATTTAGCTTAATTTATTACCGCAGTGTTCGCAAAATTTGGCATCGGCAGGGTTCTTAGCGCCGCAGTTTGTGCAAAATATAAATTCGCCTTCAGTTTTAGGATGCTCTGTCTGAGCAGATTTCTGGTCAACAGAATCTTCACCGTTATTCATATTGCTCTTTAAACTCATATTTGCAGCTTTTTCTTTATATTTATCAATATTAGACTTTACTTTTGACCTTGCAGAATTAAATTGAACTTCGGCATCATTAAAATCCATATCTTGCGTAACATCGACATAAATATAACATTGACCGAGCATCATATATACCATTTGCATAACAATTAAAAGCATGTATATTATGGCAATACCAAATCCTATAAATTCTCCTAACATCATAATCGACGAAAAAGAACCAAGTCCCATAAGAGAGTCGAGCGGATTTCCATATCCGCCGAATCCGCCGAATCCCATTCCGCCATAGTTATTATACAAATATGTAGGATGGTTCATCATTAAGATTGAGGATACCACACTTAAAGACACTGTAAAAAATGCAAAAAATATAATACCTACCATAAAAGTCACGATGCTTATAAATATAAAATATCCAAAAATTAACATGTTATGTTTTTTAAATAATGCGTATGTTTTAACGAATATCTCTTTTACTGTGTTGCCTTCAAATACCATAGGAGCAATCATAAAAGATATCAGCACTATTCCCAAAAGCATAATCGCATAAATTATTGTAAATGCCGGAATGCCGATGAACGCCAATAGAGTACCAATTGCAGGTATTCTGGCAATTAAAAAATATATAAAAATAATTACAGCCGCAATAAAAGGAATTATAAATAATATTATTTCGGAAAGAATAATTTTAAAAAATGAAAAAATTGAAAATATAATTGCGTCAAAAATCTTTATTGAAGATTTAGTCTTCGCAAATTCCATTAAAATTTTGCCTGTTGCAGTATATCCTATCAAAAAAATTATGAAAGCTATTATAATTCCGATACCTGATATCAAAATTGACAATGCTGCAGACCTGTATGCTATTAAGGCCGCCTCTCTAATTGTGCCCACAAAAATAGCGGAAGAAATAATAATCGTAATAAACAAAAGGATAATTGCTTTTATTTGCTTGAATGATTCAAAAGACTTGATTAAAATTGCAAATTTAAATACGGATTCATTCTCTGTGTTTTCCATATATCCTCCTAAAGAATAGTTATAAAATACAAATTGTGCTGTCTATTATCTATTATATATTATCTATTATTAAACTTTATTTAAATTAAAACATATTAATTATAATTAAAGCAAAATAGCCGCCGGCGTAAATATTGTTTTTTTATATTAACTAATTAATAGCTGCAAAAATTTAAAGTAAACTACCTATCAATAAATGGGCTTCGCCGTACTTCGCTTCGCTTCGTTTGATAGGCTTCCTGTTTCAACGTATGACGGCTAATACCGATGTTATTAAATAAATAAATATGGTCGTATTATATTTTATCGTATTATAGCGTAGTAGTATTATATTGGAGCAAAATAATTTGAATAAAAATAACTAAAAAGTAAAATTCAATATTTATAATAATAATATATTTTTAAATAATTCAAGTCAACATATTTTTTAAACTTAACTAACTAATATAATTCAATTTATATTTATACGGCATATGCTATATTATTTATACTAAGTTAGTATAACATATTAAATATATTAATAGTGTATATCTTATCTTAAATATGGCGACTTATTAAGCTCCTTATTCAGCTCATCCATCATCTTTTTTCCCATCTTTTTTCCATCTTTTTTTCCATCTTTTTTTCCATCTTTTTTTCGGACTGAGTTTCTTGGTTCTGCCGATGTCCCCGACCTTATGGACGGGACTTATCGCAATGTTAGTTAAAACTGACTGCATTATGTTAGCATATGTTTATTAAAATTTTATGACATTTATATTAAATTTTTGTTACATTTTATGATATTAGAACAGTTTAAGTATAATTCTTAATTCTTCAATAATGAAACAGTTTAAGTTAAATGCAGTTTAAGTTCAATGCAGTTTAAGGATGCAATATCTTAAATAACAAATGGCTGAAATGGAATAGGAATAGTTTAATAACCGTTTAATAACCGGTAAAAAATTTTATTCTGTTGCAAAAAATTTATTAAATGATTTATAATTTATTTACAGCCGATATAAAAATTTACAGTTATGTACATAATCAGACTGTCAAAATTTATTAAATGATTAAATGTGTTATAGTTATAGTTTGTACACATTTTTATTTAACTATTAACTGATTGATAGTTTGCCGCATTATTATTTTTAGTTTTGCCTAAATAATATAATATAAATTAAATAATCGTCGGGGATGATACTTTGCCGCATACGAAACGCTATGCCGTTATTCTTTCATCGGGAATCGGTAAAAGAACAGGCTTTGTTCTACCCAAGCAATTGGTTAAAATACGCGGAACAGAGCTGCTTTTGAGAAGCATTGCAATTTTTAACAATAAAAATTCAATGGTAAATTTTGACAAAATAATTATAACCGTACCGCCGAGCAGCGCTTTTGACTTTGACTGGAAAAAATTTATCTCGGACAACGTATCTTGGCAAAATGTAAATTCTGAATTTAATCGGCTGCAAACAGACAATGTAACTTATCAAAAAGGTTCGGAATATCTGATAGACCCGCAATATCAAGCTCTTTTTGATAAAATTGTAATAATAGAAGGCGGAGATTTAAGGCAAAAATCGGTTTATAACGCATTAAATTATATTGAAAAAAATTTTATTTGCTCCAATGCAGGCGATTTAGTTCCCGATTCTGATTTTAATTCAAATACCAATTTATATATAGATTCAAAGTCCGACCCTGATTCTGCTTCTTATTCCTATTACAATTCTGATTCCGCAACACATTCAAGTTCTGATTCAATAGTTTTTATACATGACTCTGCAAGACCGTTCGTCACAAACAGTGAAATATATATGCTGAATGAAGCCGCATCAAAGTTTGGAGCGTCATTCCTGTTTGGACTTGTTACAGATACGATTAAATCTGCCGAATGCCGCAAAGATAATAAAGATTACTTAGCTGAAAAAAATTCCGGACATAAATCTCTTGAACTAAAATATTTTAACACATTAGACAGAAATAATCTGATAGCCGCCAAAACACCGCAGGTTTTTAAATTTAATATAATTAAAAAAGCTATGGACAAAATTTTCAAAAAAAATGTAGAAACAAACTTAGAAAAATTTACGGACGATATATCATTTATTGAAAATTGCGGGATTCCGGCAAAACCTATTCTTTCAAATGATTACAATATAAAAATAACCTCTGCATCGGATGTAGATTTGGCAGAGTTTTTTTTGGATAGATTTGATAAGATAAATAGAAAATAACAGGCAACAGATAATAAATGATAAATTAAATACTATTCATCGCAAATTGAAAATTATAAACTATAGATAACAAATTAATTATAGAGTATAACGTTAATTATAAAATATAAAGTTAATAAAAGTAAATATTTGGAATAAAATTAAAAATAACATAATATAAATAATACAATATGATATAAAGAGTATAAAATAATATGATTGCTTTAATAAAATATGGTATAGCGAGTATAAAATAATATGATTGCTTTAATAAAATATGGTAAATTTAAAATAATATGACTGCTTTAATATTAATATATGATAAATTTAAAATAATATGACGACTTTAAGAATCGGTCACGGCTACGATATTCATAAATTTGCATTGCCGCCTGAAAATAGAGACGCTGCTAATCAAGATGTCATAGATATAGGTTTTGATAAAAATAATAAATTATTCCTTAAAATTAAACAAAAGGATAATTTTAAGCCGCTTTATTTAGGCGGAATTTTAATAGAAAATCATTGCGGTACTGTTGCGCATTCCGACGGGGACGTAGTTTTACACTCGCTGACCGACGCTTTGCTTGGAGCAGCCGGCCTAGATGATATAGGTATTTTATTTCCAGACAACATTGAAGCAACAAAAAATATAAGCAGCGTTTTTATGCTGCAAGAAGCGCACAGAATGATTCAAGATAAAGGGTATTGCATAATTAATATCGATATTACGATAATAACGCAGACGCCAAAAATCAAAGCCTATAAATCTCAAATGACGCTTGCAATTTCTAAAGCGTTAAATATACCGCAATCATCCATAAACATAAAAGGAAAAACTAAAGAAGGCATGGACAGCGTCGGCAAAGGCGAAGCAATTGAATGTTTTTCCGTCTGCTTAATAAATAACAGTGAACTACTCCCGCCTTAAGAGGCGTGAGCTTCCTGTTTCAACGTATGGTTACTATATCCGATATTCTGAATACCCGTAAGAGCATACTCTGCAGGCGTTAATTCGGGCAGTCCCTGCCCTATTTG
>JAKAQK010000224.1 GCA_021822625.1 bacterium
TTCCGATCTAAGCAAAAAAAAAGCCTCTTCTTCCGGTAAAATATGAAGAAAAGGCTTTTAACGCTTATCTTCTTATCTTCCAGGTATAACCATTGTTTAATTCTACGATGTTATTACGGCGTTTTATGCTCAAACGCCATATCCCTGCGGGAATTAGCACCGAAATTTAATTTTCACATTTTCGGTTGCTGCGGTTTCAAACGGGCCCGTCCCTTCACCGCTCTTGATAAGAAATATCAAATATTTTTTAAATTTATTTAAAAGAGCAATATTATTAATTATAAAACTAAAATAACGATAAAATGTAAGCCGACAATAGTAAATAAGCGATATATCGTTTTAAAATTATATATTATAATTTAATTCATGTCAAATTATTTATTCGCTTCCGTCGGCAAGAGCCGAATTTTTTTATTGCCGATTAAAAATGATGTTCATCTAACTATCTATAATAACTATCTATAATAGCTATGATGAGATAAATATAATAAAAAAAAGTATTAGTCTCAACTAAAAATCGTCGGTCGAAAAGTTTAAATTTTTTCTGCCATTACCGCAGTGCCGTAAGCAACTACTTCGCTCATTGATTGACCCTGCCCTGAATCGAACTCGTTGCTGTCGAACCGCATCATCGTGACGGCGTTTGCATTAAGGTTTTGGGCTTCTTGAATCATTGACTCAATCGCCTCATCCCTTGTCTGAATTACCAATTTTATGTATCCGTCTTGATTCCCGCCGAACATTGCCTTAAGATTTCCAAACATATTGCCGAAAACTGTTCTTGATTTAATTGACGCTCCCTGCACAAGTCCTCTTACTTCAGTAATTTTATAGCCTGGAATATTTTCAGACGTAACCACCAGCATTTTTGCCTCCTTAAGAATTTATTTGTTTATTTTGTTATAAAATTTTAATTTAACGAAATTATACTGCATTTTTCTTTATCAAATTACGGCTATGCGCTATTTTATTAATTATTTGATATCTATTATATATATGGTTATAACCGTATATTATTAATACAATCGATAATATATATGATAGCACATAATAATATATAATCAATCATGAAGCAAAAATGTTTTTAATTAATACAGATTGTGCTAATATAAAATATTAGTTATAGCGATATTTATAAAATCAAAATGTTCCAAAATTATAATTTTATGCTTGTACCCTTGATTAATATAATATAGTATATTATGCATATTGATACACAATGTCATTAAAAAAGTTGTCGTTGCAAAATAATCCGCTAAAAAAATTTAAAGCGGTAAAGATGGGCACAACGCTTTTATTGGTGATGGTTTTTACATCATTTTTTTTATCAGGCTGCGTGCCATATATAATCGGAGGCTCTTATTCTCAACCCAATACAAGCGCCGGCGTCCCTCAGTATTATGCTCCGCAATTTTTGCCGCACAATACGGAAGAAGGTATAGCATCGTGGTATGGGCCGGGATTTCAGGGAAGGCCCACGGCAAGCGGGCAAATTTACAATATGTACGATTTAACCGCAGCCTCCAGGACTTTGCCTCTTGATACATATGCTTACGTTACCGACTTGCAGAACGGCAGAAGCGTTGAGGTGTACGTTAACGACAGAGGGCCATACTACGGCGGAAGAATAATGGATCTTTCATATGCCGCCGCCCGCGCTTTAAATATGCTGGGACCAGGTACGGCTCTTGTCAAAATCCAATATTTAGGACCTAATCCGTCTGCAACGAGGATTGAACAAAACGAAATAAACGGGTTTGGCACTAAGTATCTTCCGCCCCTCACCGGTTATACGCTGCAATTTGCAGCTTATACATCAAGAGCTAAGGCCGCCAATAAAGAAAAAGAAATTGCGAAGTTAGTGCCCGGTGTACATATTGTAATAAAAACAGTGCGCAATACCGCTTATTATTGCGTGGTGTTAGGAAAATTTAATAGTTTAAATAAAGCATATACTTTTGCGAAAGTTATTGCAAAGTATGGCGAGGATATATATATTACCAGAAGAGGATAAATAAAAACGGAGGAAAGATAAATGAAAATAGCAGTTTTAATACCTGCAAGGTTTGCTTCTACAAGATTTGAAGGGAAACCTCTTGCAAAAATTATGGGCAAACCTATGATACAGCACGTATGGGAAGGCGTATCCAAATCTGCCGTAATATCTGAAATAATTGTAGCTACCGAAGATAAAAGAGTTTTTGACACCGTTATCAATTTTGGAGGCAATGCCGTTATGACTAAAGACACGCACGCATCGGGTACCGACAGAATAATTGAGGCATCTGAAAATCTTGATGCCGATATTATATTAAATATTCAGGGCGACGAACCTTTGGTAAATAATGAGATAATAGATGCTTTAATAGAACCTTTTAAAGAAGATGAAAGTATAGTTTTTACAAGCGTTAAAACCCCTATTTATTCATTTGAAGAATTTATGGATATTAATAGCGTAAAAGTTGTGACGGATAATAGCGACTATGGAATTTATTTTTCAAGAAGCCCTATACCTTTTGACAGAAACCGCTACGATTTAAAATTTAATTTAATAGATGATGATAATGATATAAGCAAATTAAAAGCTCAAAATAATAAAAAGAGCGATAAACCATTCGGATTTAAGCACTTAGGTTTTTACGGTTATAAAAAAGATTTTCTTAGAACTTTTGGACTATTGCCGCCATCATATTTAGAACAAAAAGAAATGCTCGAACAATTAAGAGCAATTGAAAACGGTTATAAAATTAAGGTAAAAACGGTCGGTATTTCAACAATACCTGTTGATATTCCCGCCGATATAAAAAAAGTTGAAAGAGATCGG
>JAKAQK010000225.1 GCA_021822625.1 bacterium
ATCTAATTAATAAATCTATTTTTATCAGCGCGAAGAATTTTATTTATATAAGTTTTATTTTAGAATTTATCTTATTTATCTCCGTAATAACCATTGTCTGGATTATTATCAGGTATAAAAAAATATTTTTCGGAAAAAATTCCGAAGACATAGCCATGACCGACAGTTTGACCGGTTTATATAACAGGCGGTATTTTGACAGCTTTTACGAAAACATATTTGACCAGGCTTCAAGATACAGTACGATATTTTCGTTAATTATGTGCGATATTGACCATTTTAAGAAAATTAATGATACTTATGGTCATGATAAGGGCGATATTGTTTTAAAAGAAGTGGCAAAAATTTTAAAAAATAATATCCGCAAATCCGATATAGCTGCGAGATATGGCGGTGAAGAGTTTATGATTGTTTTACCGCAAACTGAGTTGTCAAACTGTTTGGATGTTGCAAGAAAAATAAAAACTTTAATTTCTAAAATTAATATAAAAGATACCGGAAAAATTACTATAAGCATGGGAGTAATATCTTATTCAAAAGAGTTTGAAGATAAAGCAAAAGATTTTTTAAAAAAAGTCGACGAACTTTTATATGACGCTAAAAACAGAGGCAGGAATAGAATTATTTCCGTAGATGCAAATAATGAAAATATTGAAGTTTCCGAGAATCCATGGGTTGATGATTAGTTTTTAATAATTAGTTTTTAAATGTTATAACTTATTGTTTATTAATGATATTATGATATAGTAAGTATAAAGAATAATTACGGTTACCGTATTATAAGTTAGTTAACTCATTGAGCTCTCTGGCTATGCAATCGTTAAGTTATTACGGTATTAAGTTATTAAGAGACTAAAGATTAGTTTTTTAATATCCTTGTATTGTATTGAAAAAAACAGTTGAATAAAGTAATATATAAATTGTGCTGCTAAGCAGTAAATTGCGGTATTGATAGCTGCAATAATACAATTATAAATTTTATAACACCTGTGAAAATATGACAATACAACAATATAACAATATAACAATAGACCTGCAAAAATAATTAAACTATAAAATAAACTAAAGATTATCTGAGCTATTTATGAATAAAATAAATATAAAATAGATATAAAATAAATATAAAGATATAAAATAAACTATAAAATAAATATAAAATAAACTATAAAATAAACGAGGACAGAAATATGGGTATTAATATTCCCAAAGAAACGCCCGTGAATGCAGGACAAAATATATTGGAAGTCGGACAGAACAAAATGGAGCTTGTCGATTTCCGGCTTTTTAGTATTAATGAGCAGCCCAATGCGTTATTTAACAAAATCATAAGCAACAAATCAAAATCAGGTATGTCCGACTCTTCCAGCAACGATGGCTCATTGTCATTGGAACAACAAGGTTTGGCATCCGATAAAAGCGGCTATTCCAGAGAAAGCAGTTTAAAGCTTTCGCTGGAGGAATACGGAGACGAAATAAACGAAGGAATATACGGAATAAATGTAGCTAAAGTCATTGAAATAATTAAAATGCCGGAAGATATTTCTGAAGTTCCAAATAGCAATGAATTTATAGAAGGGATGTTTAATCTGAGAGGTTTTGTAGTTCCTTTGGTTAATCTGCCAAAATGGATGGGGTTAACGGAACCTGAAAACTTGAAAAAGAAAAATTTTAAAGTCATTATTACGGAATTTAATAAAGTCAAAGTCGGTTTTATTGTCCATGAGACTACAAGAATAAGGCGTGTGTCGTGGGGTGATATCAATAAAACCGAATTGTCGTCAGTTTCTCAAGAAGATTCAAAAGTAACCGGTATAATAAAAATAGAAAATGACGATCTGCTTCTTTTATTAGATTTTGAATCTATCGTCGACGAACTTGGATTTTACAAAAAAGAAATAGGTGAAATAAATGCCGAAAAAAAAGAGATTACAAGCGATATAAATGTTCTTATAATTGACGATTCTTCAACCGCGAGAAAAATGGTAAATAACGCACTTTTGAAAGAAGGGTTTAAAACAATTATGGCAGAAAACGGAAAAGAAGCGCTTGATGTCGTCTATTCGGGAAAATATAATATCAATGCTATAATCTGCGATGTTGAGATGCCGGTCATGGACGGCTATACTTTCACCAAAACTATGAAGGCTGACGACAAATACAAAAATATACCAATTATAATGCATACTTCTCTCAGCGGAACGGAAAATGAATCTAAAGGTAAATCCTCCGGAGCAGATTTGTATATTGTTAAATTCGACCCAATTGAATTTAATAAAGCAATTAGAACAGTGCTAAAATTAGATTAATACTAACTGCTTCATCGTTTTTTCGCGCTTTGGTTTTGCTATTTGCAATCAAGACAGCGCTTAAAATTATATTAATTAATATTATATTAAATAATTTTGCTAACTTTATTAATTGCATAAGCTGTCAAAGCCAATAAATTATCGGCGTTTGTTTTAGCACGCCTAATTTTATTTTTATATTGATTTATTTTGAGTGCTCAGGTATTGTTTTATAGAGTCACATTAAAATAAATAATAAATAATAAATAATAAATAGAAAATAATAAATAATAAATAGAAAATAATAAATAATAAATAGAAAATAATAAATAATAAATAGAAAATAATAAATAATAAATAAAAAATAATAAATAATAAATAGAAAATAATAAATAATAAATAGAAAATAATAAATAATAAATAATAGATAATAGATAATAGATAATAAAAAAAAGATAATAGATAATAAAAAAAAGATAATAGCAAATAGAGGGCTATTTATTTTGGAAATAAAAAAGCGTGTTTTTTTTAGATCGGAA
>JAKAQK010000226.1 GCA_021822625.1 bacterium
TATGCAGCCTAATACAGTTCATTTGCTTACCTTAAACAATATATACGCTATGGCTTACCGTGAATGGGAATATATGGATTTGTTGAATTTTTAAAGAAAATTAGATTTATGATTTATATGCAAATCCATATGATATAATTATACATATAATATATGTAAAACTAACATATGTAAAACGAATTAAAATTAAAATTTATTAAAGTTTATCAATCTAAATATATAAAAATGACTGAAAACGAATTTATAAATATCCTAAAAAACGGCGATTTCAAAGAGCGTTTTAATGCCGTAAGCATGGCAGACCCCGCTTATCTCATTCATGCTTTAAACGATAAAGACGAAAACGTTAGATATAAAGTCGCTTCAAGAATACCCGCCGAAAAATTAACGCCGCTAATAAACGACCCTTTTAAGGAAGTACGCTTAATAGTCGCAAAAAGAATAGACGCAAAAGAGCTTCCGAAAATGCTTAACGATAAATCTTTTTGGGTAAGGCATGCGGTTGCCGAAAGAACGGACGAATCTTTTCTGCCTTCGTTAATGTACGATAAAGAGCCTATAGTGAGGATTAAAGTTGCCGAAAGAATAGCTCCTGAATATTTAAAAGATATGATTAAAGACAATGAAGCATTGGTAAGAAAAGCAGTGTCGAAAAGAATCCCGGACGAATATCTGTCTTTGATGAAAGACGATGAAAGCGAAAGCGTAAGAAATATCGTTGCGGAACGAATGGCAAGATTGTAAAAATCGTTCTTATTTCGGGGTTCTTCTATTCTAATAGAGCAGGAAAATATAGAGAATAGGTAAAGAAATAGTCTGCCGTTATTTTGCCGTTGATAAATAGACACGGAATAAAATAATATGATATCAAGTATTTAGGAGGTATTATGCAAAAAGCATACGGCGTAGAAATATATGAAAATTTAAAAGAAATCCTTAATCCTGAGCATTCTTGCCTTATCGTGTGGGACGTTCAAAACGGACTATCTTCCAGAATATATAATAAAACGGAATTTGTTGCCGATATAAAATATTTAATAACTGCTTTAAGGGGCAAAATTCCAGTCGTATACACCCTTATAACCCCTGCGGCAAAAGAGTTTAGGTCTTCATGGTCTTATTACGCTATGATGAAGCGTTTCGGCGTTAATGATCCCGCAAAACTTCCCGATTTTATGGCTAAGGGTTCAAGCGAAAGAAATATCCTCGAAGATATAGCGCCGCAGGATGGCGATATATTGCTTGAGAAGCCAACGGCAAGCATATTTATCGGAACTTATTTTGAGCAGATGATGAAAAACAGAAACATAAATACTCTTATTTTTACCGGAATAGCGACGGAAATAGGGGTTGAATCTTCCGCAAGGGACGCCGCAAACCGCGGATTCTATCCTGTAATTGCGGAAGACTGCGTATCTTCTATGGATAAGGACGCTCACGGCAGGTCTTTAGAAAATATGAAAAAAATGTTTATATGCGAAAATTCTAAAACTATTGTGAAAAATATTCTTACATAAAATTATATAATTCTGTCAAACCAAAAAAAGCAGAAAAAGCAGAAAACCTGCTCTATCTTGAAAATATTTCATCGATTCAAAAATTGCAGAACCGCACGATATAGCCTATGACAAAGATGCAATTCGCAAAATTATGCCGGCTGAGCGAAGAATCAATTTAATAAATAAAAGAGAAAAATAAAGCGCTTTATTATGATAACCTGACGATAGTTAGAATTAATAATAATTTAACGCAATGGCTTAAATTTTTTTAAAGGAACAGAGTTTTTGTGTTCGAAAAATATTTAGGGTTGTTTGAAAACTATCAATAAAAATTATTTAACATATATAATATATAATAAATTATTAAATTTATATTATATAAAAAACGAAGGAAGTTTTTTAAACGACGCCCATAAAACCTTAAAAGCCGATTTTATTCTTGCCAATCCTCCTTTTAACGATTCAGACTGGAGAGGCGAACTTTTAAAGGATGACGTCCGCGAAATGGGCGTTATGATAGACAGAAGACACAGAGAGCTTACCGATGAAGAAGTTAATAAAATTGCAGGTACTTATCATGCTTTCAGGGGAGAATGAGGCGATTTTGAAGATATTGCCGGCTTCTGCAAAGTAGCAACCATTGAAGAGATAAAAAAGCAGGGTTATATTTTAACTCCGGGCAGATATGTAGTCACTAAAGAAACTGAAGAAGACGACGAAGCATTCGAAGAAAAGATGAAACGGCTGACGGCTGAGCTTTTGAAACAGATGGAAGAAGAGAAAAGGCTGGACGAAGAAATTAAAACACAGCTTTCAAAAATAGGGATAAATTTGAAATAAGAATTTATGAAAAATATTAAAAACAAATCACGACAAAACGAAATTAAAAATGAATTAGCCATATATCAATCCGAAACCGGAGCAATCGAATTTAGAGGAGATTGGCAAAATGAAACTATATGGGCGACTCAAGCCCATATTGCAGATTTATTTGAAGTAGATAGAACGGTTGTGACAAAACATATAAGAAATATACTGAAGTTTGGTGAACTTGATTCCAAAGAAGTATGTGCAAAATTTGCACATACTGCGACAGATGGCAAAACTTATCAAACTCAATTTTATAATATAGATGTAATTTTAGCTGTTGGCTACCGTGCAAACTCGAAGATAGCAACTAAATTTCGCCGGTGGGCGACCACAACATTAAAAGAGCATATTATAAAAGGTTATTCTATTAACAGGGATCGTATTGCGTCAAATTATAAACTGTTTTTAAAAGCGTTAGACGATGTAAAGGCTCTTTTG
>JAKAQK010000057.1 GCA_021822625.1 bacterium
ATCTATCTGTAAAATTGAAAAACTTTTATTTTTAAGCATTATACACCCGTTTAAAGTTTTAATTAATTTTTTTTATTAATAATTTTGACTGTTGTTATTTGACTATATTATATTATAAATTATTAAAAATCAATTTTTAATATGATATATATATGAAATATTTTGATTCCGGATTTATTTATTTTAATTTTTAATATTGTTTTTTTAATGAAATAATGATAGTATAAAGAAAAAAGCATACTTTAAAAGAAAAAAAGAGAAAAAAGAAAAGTATAATATGTTTTAAATTAAAATTAAAAAATTAAAACAGTTGAAGCTTAAAACAGTTTAAAGTTTAATATAGCATAAAATATTAATAAGGAGATAAAATGGCTCTTTTATCTGAAGAAGATACTGCATATCTTAAAAAAGATTTTTCCGAAAAATTAAAAGAAAACGTCAAAATAATTTTTTTTAAATCGGAAGATGCCTGCTTGTATTGCAATGAAACAAGAGAGATATTAACGGAATTATCGTCGCTCAGCGATAAAATTTCTTTCACAGAATATGATTTCGACAAAGACAAAGATGCCGTTAAAACATATGCGGTTAAAAGAACCCCCGCTATTGTTATTGCGGGAGAGGATAAAGATTACGGTATAAGATTTTACGGAATGCCGGCAGGTCATGAGTTTACTACCATAATTACGGCTATAAAAAACGTATCTAATAAAACTGCCAACCTGAGTGAAAATACTCTATCTAAGCTTAAGGAAATAGTAAAGCCTTTTAACATACAAGTTTTTATAACGCCTACTTGACCTCATTGTCCGCCGGCGGCGGTTCTTGCATACGGATTTGCAATGGTAAACGATTATATTACCGCAGAAGTAATAGAGGTTCAGGAGTTTAATAATTTAGCAGACAAATATGAAATCAACAGCGTACCTAAGACCGTTATGAATGATAACGGAGAGATTTTAGGAGCTGTTCCTGAAAGTGTTTTTTTGAGTAAAGCTATGGAATCGTATAACTCATAATGCAATATAATACAACGAAATATAAAATTAAATATAATATGCGCGGAGATATATTATTATGTGCGTGTTCGCTGCATCTTATTGCACCGTGCAGATTATATTTAATTTAATGTGGTATAATATATAATATTATGCAGCCAAAATTACACAGTTATTGTATTGATAAGACTATAAGCGTTTTATATAACGATTCGAAGTTTGACGTTATTAACAAACTGTTCGATTGCAAAATATCTCCGCTAGGTTTTGACGAACGTATTCTGCTAATGCAGAGGGGTTCTTACATCATTGACAGACTTGCTATTAAAAAGTTCAGGGTTCACTGGTTTGGAGGGCATTATCTTTATCCTCACTCTCATGCAGGCTATGTCAGGGGATTTTCGGACGCAGGGACAAAATGCGCACAGCTCTTTAATATTGCCGTTTCTTCGTGGAAAAAAGGAAATATTAAAAGTTCATTTATTGCATTAGGCGGTGCTACTCACCTTGTGCAAGATTTATGTATTCCGTTTCATACCACGAATCTGGCATTGAAAAAACATATTTATTTTGAAAGATGGATGTCGGCAAATTATCTTGATTTATCTATCGGGCTTGAGAACGGTACATATAAATTTGATTCCTTAAAGGGGCATTATAATGACCAATCGGCTTTCGGATGGGTTGACTATAATGCTCATAATTCTTCAAAGTATCTGCCCGAACTGCTTTATGCATCAAAGTCTGCCGACTATTTTAAATCTTTAAATATAATTTTGCCTCAGGCAATCAAGACATCTGCCGGTTTTCTTAAATTATTTGCTAAAAGAGTTTCGTAATTAATGAATATTATAGAATGCGGTGTTATTTATCGCGTATATTATTAAATTTTGCAAATATTAGCCGTGCTTATAAGTATAAATTATAAATTTATAAATTTTTATAACTTCTTTTTATAACTTTTATAACTTTTATAATTTATAGTCAAATCAATAAATTGCATTATTTTGTTCAATTTTTATTATGTTTATAATTTCTTCCTCATATCTTTTACCCTTTTTGATTTTCCCTGGCTTCTTTCCAATGTTTTTGGAGGAACTATCGTAACCTTTGATTTTACTCCTATGAGTTCATGAATTTTATACTGGAGCATAGCCGATATCTCGTCTAATTTTTTATCGCCCATATTATATATTTCTGATTTAGCCTCGACTAAAATATTAATTTTATCTAACATATTGTCGGTATATAGTTCAATCAGGTAAACAGGCTCTAAAAAGTCAAAACTGAATATGGCCGATTCTATTTGCGACGGGAACACATTTACGCCTTTTATTATAACCATATCGTCCGTTCTGCCTTTAATTTTTTTCATTCTTGCAAAAGTTCTTCCGCATTTGCATTTTTCCCTGTTTAGACTTGTAATATCGCGGGTCCTGTATCTTATTAAAGGCATAGCTTCCTGATTTAAGTTTGTCAAAACTAACTCTCCAATCTCTCCTTCGGGAAGAACTTTTCCGGTTTTGGGGTCTATTATTTCAGGATAAAAATTGTCTTCATTAATGTGTAATCCGTTTTTATATTCACATTCATAGGCAACGCCGGGACCTAAAAGCTCGCTTAGCCCATAGATATCATATGCGTCAATATTAAGCATTTCTTCAATTTTCAGCCTTAATTCATTAGACCACGGTTCCGCGCCGAATATACCTTTTTTTAATCTTAACTTCGAGGTATCTTTTATATATTTAGGAAGTTCTTCGGATAAAAAAAGCGCGTATGACGGCGTGCAAAATAAAACTGTAACGCCAATATCGTTCATCATAGCAAACTGTCTTTCGGTAAATCCGCTTGACATCGGCACTAACGTCATTCCGATATTTTCGGCTCCATAATGAAAACCGAGCCCTCCGGTAAATAATCCATAGCCGAAAGCATTTTGCGCAATATCGTTTTTATTTAATCCGCAGGCGTAAAAAACTCTTGACATTAAATCAGCCCATACTTTTATATCTTTTTTAGTATAAGATACGATAATCGGTTTTGCAGTGGTTCCAGAAGAAGCATGTATCCTTATAATGTTATCTAACTTGGATGAAAATAGTCCAAACGGATAGTTATTTACAAGGTCGCTTTTTAATGTAAATGGGATATTTTCTAAATCTTTTATGCTTTTAATTAAATTTATATTAACTCCTGCACTGTCAAATTGTTTTTTATAAAAAGGTACGTTTTCATAAACATATTTTAATGTTTTGTTTAATCTTTCAAGTATTAATACATTTAAATCTTCTTGCGGCATTGTTTCGAATTTTTCTTCAAAATAGTTTACCTGAATATTTTTTTTGTTCATAAATATACTGTCCTTTAAAAATAATTATAATATTATTATATTCTTGAAATTGATATATAACCGGTTAATATACAAAAATCAATTGCATACTGTAAGATTATGCTGAAATTTGACGACCTAGCAAAAAGGCTTTTTCATTTATATCTATAGTTTTAGCCGGCACATTTTCCCTAAGGATATTAAGCCATGTCTGTTCCCGTATATAGGTAAATTGTGAAGATACCCCTATAAGTATGGTGTTAGCGACCTTTATATTTCCTAATTCCTGCGCAATGTTGCCTATATCTACCGTAATTAAATTTTTTAAATTAAAATCTATTGTAATTTTGTCTATAATTGATTTAAAAGACGGCAGTTTTGCCTGAGTTGCCGACGACCTTTTAATGTATTTTCCGCTTGATGCAGTTATTATCTTTGTATCTTCATTTGCATAGTCAATATATCTAAGGGTTTCATATAAATCAAAAGATAATATTATATCTGCGGTATGTAAAGGTATCAGAGGAGTAGAAATTTTATTGCCGTATCTTAAATGCGTCGATACGGAGCCTCCCCTCTGAGACATACCGTGCACTTCCGATGTTTTAACGTCGTAGTTTTCATAAAAAGCGCTCAGACTTATTATTCTACCGGACAGGACGACGCCTTGCCCTCCTATTCCGCAAATTAAAATACTTTTATTAGTGTCCATACGTTATATTTTTATTTCTAAATATTATTTTTAGTTATGTATAAATCCAAAGACGCAAATATCCCTGCATATCGAACATCCGGTACAGGAAGAGTCGATTGCCGGTACCGGTTTATTTCTGTCCGTTATTTTATCAGACAATACAATAGAAGGGCATCCGATTGAAATACATAAATCACAGCCGATGCATCCGGCAGAATCTATTTTAAATTGATTATCCGGCGCTAATTTTTTTGGATATAAAACACATGGTCTGTTTGTTATAATTACATTAAGGGTGTTTGTGTTTAAAGCATGCTTTAGGGTATTGTACGTATAATTGTAATTATAGGAATCGATATCGTAAATTTCTGTAATACCTATCCCTTCTACTATTTTTTTTATGTCAATTTTATTGGCTATAACTGCATCGTTAAGGTTTTTTCCGGTTCCGGGGTGTTCCTGTCCTCCAGTCATGGCAGTTGTAGAATTATTTAATATAATGGCGGTAAATATTGCGTCGTTGTATTTTGCATCTATAAGGGAAGTTATGCCTGAATGAAAAAAAGTAGAGTCGCCCATAACGGCGGCAACTTTTTTATCGGAAGATTTTGACAGATATAAACCTTGGGCAGCGCCGAAAGCTAATCCCATAGATATACAACTGTCCATTGCGTTAAGCGGAGGCAATGCGCCAAGCGTATAACAGCCTATATCTCCCATTACAGGGACCCTTAATTTTTTCAAAGCGTAAAACACTGAAGTATGCGGACAACCGCTGCACAATGCAGGGAGTCTTGGCGGAATATCTATTGCGTTATTTATTACGCTGTCTTCATTTTTATTGACATCGGTATAATTACAATTACAATTACAATTATTATTATTATTATTTTTATTATTAAAATTTTCAAGGGTTCGTCTGTCCGGCGCAAATTTTTTTTGAGTCTGTTCTTTTAAAAAACCGCTTTTTATAAGTCCTTCTTTTACAAGATTCGGAGTCAGTTCGCCAAATTGGGGAAAAAAATCTTTGCCTTTGAGAATTATGCCGAGAGTACTGATTTCATTTTCAATAAAAGGCTCAAGTTCTTCAATAACTACGATATTTTTAACTTTTGAGCAAAATTCTTTAATTAGAGCATCCGGCAGCGGATAAGAAAAAGAGAGCTTTAGAAAAGATGCCTCAGGCATAATTTCCTTTGCATATTGATATGAAACCCCGCTTGTTATAATTCCGTAATTTAAATTGCCGTATTCAATCTTATTTAATCCGGAAGTATTTGAAAATTCTCTTAATTTTTTAAGCCTTTCGATGGCTATTTTATGTCTTTTTCTTGCATATACGGGCACCATAACGAATTTTTCTATATTTTTTGTATATTTTGTATTGCCGCTTTCTGCAGATTCCATAGTTTCTTGGCGCTTCGGAAATATTATAGAACTGTATGTATCATTATTTAAATATATTATGCTTCTTGAATGCGATATTCTCGTAGTAGTTCTGACTAAAACCGGAGTATCAAAAAGTTCGCTTATATCGAAAGCTATTTTTGAAAAATAATAACATTCCTGACTGTCAGAAGGTTCAAGGAGCGGAACTTTTGCAAATTTAGCGTAACATCTGTTATCTTGCTCGTTTTGCGAACTATGCATGTTAGGGTCGTCGGCAGTTAATATTACAATACCGCCTCTGACTCCTGTGAGCGATAATGTCATAAAAGGATCTGAGGCAACATTTAAACCGACGTGTTTAGTAGTAAACAGACTTCTTTTCCAGCCTATAGACGCCCCTATAGCAATTTCTAGAGCGGTTTTTTCATTAATAGACCAGTTTACATAAATACCTTTGAATTTTGATAAAAAAGGAAGAATTTCTGAACTAGGCGTTCCGGGATAACCTACCGCAATTGACGCATTACCCTTATAACATCCAAAAGCGATAGCTTCGTTGCCTGTAAGCAATACTTTATCATTAAAAATTTTTAAAAAAGACAAATCCATGAAAATAATTTTAGAAATGATTGGTCTGGCTAAGTTTTGTTTATTTATCGTTTATTTATTAAAAAGGTAATCCAGGAGAACGCGCACAATCAGAATTAATACCGTTGCTTCCTTTCGGACCTGGCGGAGTTTTTAACCATCCTGCCGCGTTTCTGGATTACCAGTAAAAAATATAGCATAATTTTTAATTTATTGAAAGTATTTTATTTATAAGATAAAATATATCGGTAATTAGGAATATATTTTAATAAGTTTATTTTAATAGGTTTAATTAAGCAATTAGATTAGGTAATTAAGTATATACGCTATATTATAATATTAGATTACTAACTTTATTTTTTTAATTAATGTGATTTAATTAGTTATATTTTTTTTAAATCGCTTAATTTTAATTTTATTAATTTTAATTTTATTTATTTTATAATCAAAAATTTGCAATTAAATAAGGAGAAATTATTATGTGCGCAGGATATGAAGATTTAGATTTAACCGAGGAAACTAAAAATTTAGAAATGGCAAGGCAGTCTTTAATAGAGGAATTTCAAGCGATTAATTGGTATCAAGAAAGATTTGAACTTACAAGCGATGATGAATTAAAAAAGATTTTAGCGCACAACAGAGACGAAGAAAAAGAACATGCCGCTATGTTAATGGAGTATATTAAAAAGCATGATGCCGTTCAGGCTGAGAAATTTTTACATCACGATTAATATTGACAATGTTTGTTGCGTTGTTGATATATTGTCGTTGTTATACTATTAATATTAATAACGTTTGACATTTATTTATTAATATATATATTGTCATTACTTTCTTTTCTTATTAACATTAACGGTAAATTTATATAAATATTATCCGTCAAACTCTATAAAATGTTGTATAATATTAAATTATGGAAACAAAATTAGAGAATGAAGGTGTTATTTCTTCAAAAAAGGTTGTAATAGGCATAAATTTAAATTTTGAAAGTTCATATGTGCTAACTTCCGCTGTTTCGTTTTTCAGAGAAAGCACCGCACATTTTTACATTATGCATGTAATTCCACTTAATACGACCGGTGCTTTTTCTTTTATTAATTCTAAAGAAAGAGATATAGAATCTGACAACAAAAATGTTGTCAATAATATTGAAACTACAATAAAAGAAAGCGGATTATATTTTTTAAATTATGAAATTATAGTATCCAGAGGAATACCCCATATTGAAATTTTAAATTTTTCAAAAAAAAATGCCGTTGATTTAATTATTATAGGCACTCATCAAAAAATCGGTTTTAAAGAACTTGCTTTCGGTTCAGTATCATTTTCGGTATCCAAAAATTCAATATGTCCGGTAATGCTTATCCCACTTAAAAATGCCTTAAAATTATCTCAGAAAGAATTGTCCGAAGAAGCTGCGCCTGCAGTTAATATTATGCCTAACAGCCAATTAATAAGCAAAAAGAACTGATTTAATTAATTAAATAATAAATGAAAATTATTTAAATTAAGCACGTCCATTTTTAACATATTACAAAACGATTAAACAGCTCTATTTCTTAAATATTATAAAAAAAATATTATAAAAATAATTTAGTATATTTATTTCTTAAATATTATAAAACGATTAAACAGTTCTATTTCTTAAATATTATAAAAAAAATATTATAAAAACAATTGAGTATATCTATTTTTAAAATATTATAAAACTTTATGATAATAATTCATGATTTTAAGATTGAAATATCAAGATTAAATAATTGCGGCAAGACCGATATAGATAATAAAAATAACGCTCATGACAATAACGACGGCAGCAATGATAATAATACAGCGGATACATTAGAATTAGAAAAAGATGTTATTCGTATGGATATTATTGGGAAGCTCTCGGAATATGACATTAGTTTTATTAATGATTATTCTGCTGCATTCAGGATTACAATAATTAAAAAGTCGTTAGATTTAAGACAAAGGATTGGTAAATCCGTATTTTTGTTTGCGTTAGAAATTTTAGGAAATAAACCGGATGCAAAAGAATTATACATAAAAGATAAAAAGTATGGCAGCATAGAAGATTATCTGCTTGATTTATTATTGAAATCTGGATTTAAAGCAAGAATTGCAACTGAAAAAGAAAAAGAAATATATTATTTGAATTCCCCAAATAAGAATTTATATAAAATAAATCCGGGAAAACCGAATGTTATCATTATAGGTATGGGTCCGGCGGGTATTTTTGCGGCGGTAGAATTATTAAAAAACGGGATAAAACCGATTATTATAGAACAAGGTAAAAAAGTTGAGGATAGAAAAAATGATGTAGAGCAGTTTTTCAATAACGCACTTTTTAATCCCCGAAGCAATGTCGTTTTCGGCGAAGGAGGAGCCGGCACATTTTCTGACGGAAAACTTACTACGAGAAAAAAAGACTATTATGTAGGCTATTGTATGAATTTTCTAGTTCAGATGGGTGCGGATAAAAATATTTTAACTGAAAATAGACCGCATATAGGAAGCGATGTATTAATTGAAATACTTAAAAATATCAGAAAATATTTAATAGCTCAAGGGGCAGAATTGCGATTTGAAGAAGAGTTAAAAGAGATTATTATTTTTGATAAAAACAATAACGGCGGAACCGGTATTTCCGATAAAAAATCATTGTATAAATTGCAACAAAATGAAAATGAATATAAATACGAAAATATTAATCTAAAACTTGACGGTATTAGAACAGATAAAGAAACTATAAATACCGATTATTTAATTTTAGCTGCCGGCGCAAATAATTTTAAACTTTACGAAATGCTTTCCGATAAAGGTGTTAAAATGGAGCAAAAGCCTTTTGCAATCGGATTCAGAATAGAACATAGACGTGAATTCATAGATAAAATTTTATTACGGGATCATCAAAAATTATCAGGCTTATATTATAATTTAAGTTCAAAAAAATTCGGGGGATATTCTTTCTGTATGTGCCCGGGAGGCGTTGTTGTAGGTTCAAGTTCGGAAGAAGAACATCTTTGCATAAACGGAATGAGTTATTCGGGCAGAGATCTTGACAATTCAAACAGTGCAATTGTTACGACGATTATGCCGGCCGATTTGTTGAAACTCTATAATTGCGGTTTATCTAACAACACGGCGGACAATATAAATATAAATGTAAATATAAATGATATAACTGCTCAAGACAATATAAATATAAATGTAAATATAAATGATATAACTGCTCAAGACAATAGAAAAAATGAAGAGGACAAAAGAAATAAGAATAAAGAGAATAAAAATAAAGAGAATAAAAATAATAAAAAAGACGATTCGTTATCTATGCTTAATTTTAGACGCGACTTGGAAAAAAAAGCATTTATCGCCGGAGGGGGTTCGTTTTCAGCTCCCTTTCAATATACGGCGGAATATTTAGAGGATATTTCTAAGAATTATAATTATAACGACAATGATAAATATAAAAATTTTTTTAAAAATATTAAACATTTTAAAACTGAATATAGTTCTAAAATGCCTATTCCATCCTATAAACCTGCCGTAACCCGCTATGAACTTTTTAAATTATTACCTGAATCTATCAATATTAAATTAGCAGGGACATTAACCGAATTTAATGAAAAATTTAACGGTTTTATAGATAATTCTGTTTTAACCGGAATTGAGGCAGGCACTTCCTCAGCCGTCCGTATCTTAAGAGATAAAAATTTTCAGTCTATAAATGTTGAAGGCATTTATCCTTGCGGAGAAGGTTCAGGATATTCGGGAGGGATTATAACAAGCGCTATTGATGGGGTAAAATGTGCAATTTCAATAGTTGAAAAAATTACCGATAAATAAAAATAAAAAGAAAAATTTTGGTTTGTTTTATTTTTTAAAATATAATATAATTATATATAAATCGATATATTCATATATAGAAATATAATATTTGAATATATCGTAATATATTAATATATAATGTAGTGCTGCGTGATGCAATGTTGTGTTGTTGCATAATGCTACATAATGCCATATTATGCGATATGTAAAATAATATATAGCATTTAATATATAAAAAATAAAAGAAAAAAGAATAGAATAATAATCAAATTAAATAAGTTAAAAATTTTATGGAGATATTGTTATGAAAAAAGTTCTTATTATAGGCGGAGGTTTTGCCGGAGTAGAAGCAGCTATACAGCTTAAAAAGTTTAATTTTGATGTAACTATGGTCAGCAACAGGGACTATATGTATATTTACCCTATTTCTATATGGATACCTACCGGCGGATTAAATTTTGAAGATGCTAAATTGTCATTAAACAAATTAAGCGCCGTCCATAAGTTTAATTTTGTCGTGGATGAAATTACAAAAATAGAACCGAAAAATAATAAAGTCATAGGAAAAAACGCTTCTTATAATTTTGATTATTTAGTTGTTGCCGTAGGGGCAGGAAAAGCCAAACCTAAAGGGATCGAAAATACATATTCCATTTGCGGAATTCCTGAAGAATCGCTAAAAATAAAACAGAAAATGGATGAGTTAATAAAATCCAAAAAAGGAAAAATATCAATAGGGATAGGAGGAAATCCTAAAGACTCTTCCGCTATGAGAGGCGGTCCTGCTTTTGAACTCCTTTTTAATTTTGACAATCTATTAAGAACAAAAGGAATTAGAGATAATTTCGAGTTAAATATTTTTGCTCCAATGGATACCCCTGGAAAAAGATTGGGCGGCAAAGCATATAATATGTTAAACGAATTTTATGAAAATCTTAAAATAAAAAAATATTTTGGAAAAAAAATAAAAGAATTTATCAAAGATGGAATTATTTTTGAAGATGATTCAAAATTAGACAGCGACTTAACGGTTTTTGTACCTGCAGGGAGCATTCATGAAATATTTTCGTCATCAGAATTGCCTTTGACTGAAGCCGGTTTTATAAAAATTGACGACAATTTAAAAGTAGAAGGTTATGAAAATGTTTATGCTATCGGAGATTCTGCAAATTTAGGCGGGCCTGTTTTTAAGGCAAAGCAGGGTCATGTTGCGGAGTTAATGGCTAAGATAGCTGCTTACAATATGAATGAAAAAGAAACAGGCAGCAATAATTATAAAGGATATGAAAAACACGTCAATGTTCTCTGCGTTATGGATAACGGTAAGGGAGCGACTTATGTTTACAGGGATGCTAAAAAAGAAAAAGTAATCATGATGCCTGTAATAGGTCATATGCTCAAAAAATTCTGGGGATGGTATTATAAAAATTCAAAATTAAATAAAATTCCAAGATTTCCCGGTTTTTAATTTAATTATCTATAATTATATATAATTGTCTATAATTGCCCATCCTTACGGACGGGCAATTTTTTATTTTGTTAGGAATTAAAATTGGAACGGAATTACCGAACGTTAAGAGCTTATAATTTATTATATTATATTATATTATATTGTATTATATGAACATGCGAGCTTTTGAATTATATTATATAAGTTACGATTGCATTGCTAAATTGCGGCAGCAGATTGTCATAATAGATTGTGTGCCGATATAACTTGAACAGGAGATTGTTAATTTGCAGATTAGTATTAAAATAAATAATATATTATTTATTATTTATGATTTAATTATAAAATAAATAATTGTTGCAATAATTTTAGAATTTTTTTATAATAAACTAACAAATTGATTTTTATTATTATCTTAATCTTATTATTATTTTATATTATTTATTATCATTTCCATTTATTGTTTTTGTTGTTCATTGTTTTATTGTTCAATTCAAAGCATATAAACCTTCATTTAAAAATATTTTATAATATATTTCTATTTTAAAAAATTATCTAAATAAATATTAAGGTGAGAGTGTTATGAAAATATTATCAACAAGTTCTTATCAAAATTTAGTTTCGCAAATTGATGAACTTAGAAAAAAAAATGAAGCGTTAAATCAAGATTTATCTAAAAAGGAGAGTGAAATAAGTTCATTAAGCGATAATTTCAAAAGTCAAATCAATGAATTGACCTCAAAAATAAAAAAATTAGAATCGGATATGGTTTCTAAAGACAATCTTTTAAATTCATGCGTATCAGATTCAGATGAACTGGCCAAAATAAAAGAAACGATGCAAAATATTTTAAAATCATGTCAGGATGGGACAGATCATACGAAAAATTACATAGAATCTTTATCGGAAGTCTATTCAAGCTCATTTGCAACGCTTCAAAAAACATATCAGGATTCGGTTGAACTGTATAAATTAACTTTATTTACCGATGAAATATTAAACGTTATAGTTTCGATAACCGATCAGATTAATCTGCTAGCTTTAAATGCAGCCATTGAAGCAGCAAGAGCAGGGGAAGCGGGAAGGGGTTTTGCAGTTGTTGCCGACGAAGTCAGAAAACTTTCGGAGAAATCTTCCAGTTCTACTAAAGAAATTTCAAATGTTTTATTCGGTATAAGAAAAGTCAGCGCTAAACTCAATAATACGCTGCGTATAGACGATAAGCTTAATGAAACTTTAATGAAAACTATTAAAAATATAGAAGAAGAATTAAAGAAGATTTGTCAAAAAAATTAAATCTAAAAAAATAATTTAAATAAATCTGTTTATATATTACATAACACTATACAACGCTGAATAAGTTACGCATATATATAATAAATAACATATATATAATAAATAAAATATATATTATATAATAAATAACATATATAATACTAAAGAAAAAAACATTAATTTTATATTTCCATAGCAGTATAGCGATACTATATAATACTGGATAAAAAAAAGACATTAATTTTATATTATAATATTAAGAATTATAATACTGATTATAATTTAGGAGATTTTCGATGATCACTGAAACATTATATGAGGATGATAATCACAAGTTTTTATATTTTGGTAAAGATATTGACAGACCGGAATATATAATCGATACAAATCAATATTTAATTGTTCATGATAAAGTCGGATGCGTGCTAGATCCGGGCGGAATAGAGATATTTTCCGCTGTTTCTTCTTCTTTAGCCGGCGAAATAAGAATGTCCGATGTTAAATATTTTTTTTGCTCGCATCAGGACCCAGACGTTAACTCATCTTTAGCTTTATGGGTTTCTATTACTGAAGCCAAAGTTATCATTGACAGAATATGGTCGACATTCATAACGCACTACGGTGTTCAGCCGAGTAATATGACAATGATCGAGGATAACGGCATGAAATTCAATATGACTAAAGATTATTCCTTTGAAATTATTCCTGCCCACTATCTTCATTCTCCAGGTAATTTAAATCTTTACGACCCTATTTCAAAAATTTTATTTACCGGGGATATTGGCGCAGGGTTGATGCCTAAAGAAGATTTAAAAACAAAAAAAGGCAGAAATATTTTTGTTAACAATTTTAACGACCATATAAAATATATGGAGTGGTTTCATAAAAGGTTTATGGGCTCAATGGAAGCCAAAAAGGCATGGATAGAAAGGGTATCTAAATTAGATATTGAAACTATCGCTCCTCAGCATGGTTTAATTTTTAAAGGCAAAGATATGGTTAATAATTTTTTAAATTGGTTCGACTCATTGAAAGTAGGTCTTTACTCCAAATAAAATTAATGCGTCTGCATTTTATTATAATAGAATAAATAACGTAAGTTCATTGATAAAATAATATAAAATTAAA
>JAKAQK010000058.1 GCA_021822625.1 bacterium
CGATCTAGATTTGGTTAAAAAAAGAAAAATTGATATAATAATCTCAGATTCAAGGTTCGGTTCTTACTGTAAGGATATTCCGTCATATTTGATATTTCATCAACCAAGATTTATAGCCCCTTTCAGAATATTGCCGGCTGAAATTATAACTGAATATTTGAATCATTTTCTTATAAATAAATTTGATAAAATAATAATTCCAGACTACGAAAATAATTCTTTATCCGGCGATTTATCGCATAATCTGCACTATTTTAATAGCGACCGAGTTAAGTATATAGGAATTTTATCAGATTTTGAGCAGATTGATATTAAAGAAGATATAGATTATCTTTTTTCTATATCAGGACCGGAACCTACAAGGACATTGTTGGAAAAACAAATTATGTCCCAATTGAAGGATTTAAAAGGCAATGTCGCGGTTTCTCTTGGAAAACCGGGGGAATTTAAGAAGGAGACTGTAGGAAATGCCGTTATTTATTCTTTTCTGGAAAAAAAAAGAAGGGATGAATTGATGAACAGGGCAAAAATGGTTGTATCAAGGTCTGGATATACAACCATAATGGATGTTGCCGAAATAGGCAAAAAAGCCTTTTTTATACCGACGCCCGGTCAGACCGAACAGCTGTATCTTGCTTATCACTTAAAAAAAACCGGTAAATTTTACTCACAGAAACAAAAAAATATTAATATCAACCAATGTCTTGAAACGGCAAAAAATTATTTAGGATTTATACCGCCATGGAAAACAGATAAAAGTGTTGAAAATCTATTTAACGAAATAGGATTGAGCCGTAATTAATTTATTTAATTTATAAATACATTTAACATTTTTCCGTAATATTTTTTATTTTTGCGGGCTTAATATATGGGTTATGATTAATTTATGATATAGTTATAACTAAATTTATTGTAATCAAGTTTATTAACAAACCAAAACGCAAAACGATAGATAAATATTTAAACACTCTAAAAAATTAAAATTATGGTTTCTATTATTATAATTATGTTCAATTTATGATATATTTATAACTAAATTTATTGTAATCAAGTTTATTAACAAACCAAAACGCAAAACGATAGATAAATATTTAAACACTCTAAAAAATTAAAATTATGGTTTCTATTATTATACCGGCTCATGAAGAGGCTAAATATATAGGTATTTCTTTAGAAAAAATTTTAAATCAAAAAGATGTAGTTTTCATCAATAAAAATACAGACTTAAAAACAATAGCCGCCGGAACTTCCGACAGAATTTTATGCGAAATAACCGTGGTTGTCAGCAAAGGTAAAGACAATACAGAGGATATAGTCGGTCGGCATCCGAAAGTTAATCTGATTGCAGGCAAGTTCAAAGGGGTATCGGATGCCAGAAATATAGGCGCAAAGGCATCAAGGGGCGATGTTTTATTATTTTTAGATGCGGATACTTTATTAAATGAAGGTTTTATCAAAAAATTAGATTCTTTAAAAAGCAGTACAAATATTATCGGAACTTCCAAGCTTTATCCTGATATTCAATCATTAAAAGCAAGAATTTTTATGTTCTGCAATAATATTGCGCATATAATTTCAAAAACTTCCATGGCGCTTATATTTTGTCATAGAGAAATATACGATAAAGTAAAGGGTTTTGATGAAAATATGCCTGCCGGAGAAGATCTTAAGTTTATCAAATTAGCATTAAATGAGCACGCCAAATTTAAATATTTTGGAGATATAAGCGCCGTTACTTCTATGAGAAGATTTGAAACGGTCGGTTATTTTAAAATTACAGTTGAATGGATTAAAGGATATTTTTTTAAACCGCCGTCATATTACGATGTAGTGAGATAACTTATTCATTAGAGGCATTCCGCAAGTTTTAACTAATGACGGGTTATTACTTTTTTATAAAAATATATATCTGCTCTTAATAAAAATATATGTCTGTCCCTAATTAATTGTCTCTAATTAATCTAATTAATCTGATTAATCAATTAAATATATAGAGATTGCAGATGACGATGAGCAAAAGGAAACATACTAAAGTAATTAAAATCGGCAATGTCTGTGTCGGCGGGGACAATCCCGTATCCGTACAGACTATGACCAATACAAATACTGAAGATGCTGAATCGACGATTTATCAAATAAAAGAAATCGAAAAATACAGATGCGATATAGTCAGGGTAACGGTTAATACTGTTCAAGCATCGGAATCGCTTAAGACAATAATAAAAAATGTTAATATTCCGGTTATAGCCGATATCCATTTTAATCATGTTTTAGCTTTAAAATCTATCGAGGCTGGAGTATCCGGACTAAGAATAAATCCGGGTAATATAGGCGATAAAATAAAAGTAAGAGAAGTCGTTCGCGCTTGTAAAGATAATGCGATTCCTATCAGAATAGGGGTTAATTCCGGCTCAATAGAAAAAGGCATGCTTGATAAATATAACGGGGATTTTTCATCGGCAATGGTAGAAAGTGCCCTTGCGCATATTGCTATATTAGAAAATGAATCTTTTTATGATATTAAAATATCTTTAAAATCAACCGATGTATTGACCACTGTCAAAGCTTATGAATTATTAAGCTCGAAGGTTGAATACCCATTGCATGTAGGTATTACAGAAGCCGGCACTGCATTTGCCGGAGCAATAAAATCAGGCATAGGTATAGGTATTTTGCTTTATGAAGGAATAGGCGATACAATAAGGGTTTCATTAAGCGATAATCCTGTTACGGAAGTAATTGCAGGATTTCATATTTTAAGAGATTTAGGTTTAAGGAAAGAAGGTGTTGAATTGCTGTCGTGTCCTACTTGCGGCAGAGCCGAAATTGATATAGTCGGCCTTGCGAAAGAAGCCGAAAGAAAGACTGCGTCTGTTAAGGCGAATATTAAAGTTGCAATTATGGGATGCGTAGTCAATGGACCCGGAGAATCAATGCATGCCGATGTTGGTATTGCCGGCGGAAAAGGGAAATCGGTATTGTTTTCCGGCGGCAAAATTATTGGAAAGTATGACAATAGCGAGATAATGGATGCATTAATAAATGAAATCGAAAATATAACGGGAGAAAAAATTATATGAGATACTCACAATTTTTTATACCTTCGTTAAAAGAAGATCCTAAGGAAGCAGTTCTTCAGAGTCACAAACTCATGCTCAGAGCCGGCTATATAAGACAGCTTTCCGGAGGGATTTACGCGTATTTGCCTTTGGGATATAAGTCATTGAAAAAATTAGAAAATTTAATAAGAGAAGAAATGAATAATGCCGGCGCTATTGAGCTTTCAATGCCGTTTGTTCAGCCGCTTGATTTATGGAAACAATCAGGCAGAGATAAAGATTACGGCAAAGAACTGTTAAGATTTAAAGACAGACAGGATAGGGATTTTTGTCTTGCCCCCACTTATGAAGAGGTTATTACCGATTTAGCCGGTAAAAATATTCAATCTTACAAGGAACTTCCTCTTACCCTATACCAGATACATTTGAAATTCAGAGATGAAATGCGTCCGAGATACGGTCTTATGCGGGCTAAAGAATTTATTATGAAAGATGCTTATAGTTTTGATGCGGATATAGAAGGGTTAGACGAAAGCTACAGAAAAATGAAAAAGGCATATACTAATATATTCAAACGCCTTGGTTTTGATTTTATATTTATCAAAGCCGATTCTGGAGAAATAGGCGGGTCATACTCGGAAGAACTTATGGTAGTTAGCGAATATGGGGAGGATAAAATTGTAATATGCAATAATTGCGGATATAGCAGTTCTTTAGAATCCGCCGTATCCGTCGGTTATTTCCCAGAGCCTCTAAAGGCATGCAGACAGCCCAGGATGACAAAACTTGCAACCCCGGATAAAAAAACTATTAATGAAGTGAGCGAATACTTGAAAATTGGTTCCGAAAGTTTTGCAAAAACTATAATATATGAGACCGAAATAGGTTTTATAGTCTCAATGGTCAGAGGCGACAGGGAAATTAACGAACATAAACTTAAAAAGATAGCGGGAGTAAAAGAGCTGGAGCTTGCTAAAGAACAGGATGTCGAGAAAATAACAGGCGCGCCGTGCGGTTTTGCAGGGCCTTTCGATCTTAAAAATGTAAAACTTATAATTATCGATGAAGAAATACAGGCGCAGGAATACTGGCTAACAGGTGCGAATGAAAAAGATTTTCATATGGCAAATGTTAAACCGGGAAGGGATTTTACGGCAGATATTGTTGCCGACATAAGAACAGTCAAAGACGGCGATATATGCGTAAGATGCGCAGGTCGTTTAAATGTAAAGAATGTAATAGAATTGGGACACATTTTTAAATTAGAAGAAAAATATTCATCGGTTATGGATGCCGGTTTTCTTGATGAAAACGGCAAAAAAAGAAATTTTGTCATGGGCTGCTACGGCATCGGCGTAGGCAGAACTTTACAAGCGCTTATAGAAATTTTTTCCGATGAAAACGGTATTAATCTGCCTGTTTCAATAAGTCCTTTTACAGTTTCCGTTATTTCTTTAAATCCTAATGACGAAAATGTGAAAAATATTGCCGATAAAATATATAAAGATTTATTAGAATCGGGATTAGATGTTTTATATGATGACAGAAAATTGTCGGCGGGCGTTAAATTAAAAGATAATGACCTAATTGGAATTCCGCTTAAAATAATAGTAGGAAATAAAACAGTTAAAGAAAATATCTATGAACTTTCAATAAGAAAAAGCGGTAAGAAGGAATTTTTTGATGATTTAGAGAGTCTTTATAATAGAGTAAACGAACTATCGCTTATAGAAAATTTTATAGATGTTTAATCAAAATATATATAGAGATATAATATTTTTAACTATTTGACCGGCGGCTATTATTAATATATATAGAGAAATAATATTTTTAACTATTTAACCGGCGGCTATTCTTAGTAAAAAGTAAAATAATACTTGTGCTTAATAACTTAATAAATTGAAAATTTTGACTATAATAAAATAATATTTGTATATATACTAATAAATATAAAATTATGACCGTTTCTAATTAAAAATAGTAATAAAATATATAATAAATTTATACGCGGGGGATAAATTAATTATGATAAGGTTAAATATTCCGGGTAATGCTGATGCTGCTATAAAAAATGTAGTTTTTGATATGAATGGAACTTTGGCTGAAGACGGCATTATTAAAAATTCTGTAAAGCAGCTTCTTATTGAATTATCAAAAAATGCGGATATATACATTATTACATCAGATACATTCGGCAGCGCAGCCGATTCCGTCAAAGATTTAAATGTAAAGCTATATATTATTGACGGTGAAAATTCGGCAGAAAAGAAGAAAGATATAGTCTATAAATTGGGATATTCAGAAACCGTCGTGATAGGTAACGGATATAATGATTACGCCATGTTTAAACAAGGGTTTATCGGCATTGGCATAATGGGGCTTGAAGGACTTTCTTTGAAAGCAGCGCTTCATTGCGATATTATTATAGGCAATATAGAAGATGCTATTAACCTTTTATTAAATCCTAAAAGGTTAATAGCAACATTAAGAGATTGATTAAAAACTTATTTATAACTTATATCTATAAGCTTATTAAGAAGCTTATTAAGGTTTATTAAACTTAGTAAATTAAATTTAGTCGGATGACCATTTATTTATTTTTATTTACTTATATTTAATCCGCCTGTTTAATTTAATCTAACTATTTATTTTAGCAGTTTAAGTTAATATGAGCTCAAAAAGCTTGAATTAGCAGTTTAATTTAATATAAACTCGATATAAATCGGAAAGCTTGAACATGAGTTCGAAAAAAGGCAGCCTGCCTTTAAATTACGCTCAGCCGAATCCGCTGCTATGCCCGCTTGAAGAACAGCCTCCACCCGACGAATAGCCTCCTCCGGAACCGCTTGTTCCGCAACTGCTAAATGCGCTTATCTTCCTTTGCGGATCAGGCTCTCCGCAGACAGGACATTTAACGTCTTTACTTGTTTCTGAGATTCTTTGATAAATCTCGAAAGTTTTACCGCATTTTTTACATTCATATTCGTAAATTGGCATTTTATTTAAGTCTCCTCCGTTATAATTAAAAATGGCAAATACGCAAACTTCATATTAATATTATACTGTACTTATAATAAGTTTTCAACATTTAATCGGCATATTTTCATTAATATATATACACATACATATATATACATATACATATTGTTCTATTTGCAAAAGTTTACCTATAAATTATATCTTTTTATTTTTGTAATTAGTTTTTTTCTTGAAATTCCAAGTTCTTCAGCGGCTTTTGTTTGATTATAATCATTATTTTCCAAAGCGGAGCGTATCATATCTATTTCAAAATTTATTAACTTTGTATAATTAGAAAATTTATCTGTATTATTTTTGAAATTGACGTCTTTTTGCGTTAAATGCCTCGGCAAATTAGATATTTCTAAAGAATCGTATAACGTAATAATTATTGCCCTTTCTATTATATTTTCTAATTCTCTTACATTGCCCGGATAATTGTAATCAAGAAGAATTTTAAGCGCGTCCTGGGAAATTGATTTAATGTTTTTATTATTTAGTTTTGAATATTTCTTTATAAAATAATCCGTTAATTTTGGAATATCTTCCTTCCTTTCTCTTAGAGGAGGTATTGCTATATGACATACATTAATTCTATAAAATAAATCTTCCCTGAACTTTTTTTGTATTATGGCTTCTTCTAAATTAATATTTGTTGCGCTTATAATTCTTGCGTTAAAATTAATTTTTTCGTTTGAACCTATTTTATTAAATTCTCTTTCTTGTAACACCCTAAGCAACTTGGATTGCATTAGTAAAGGCATTTCTCCTATCTCGTCTAAAAAAATTGTTCCGTCTTTTGCAATTTCTAATTTTCCTTTTTGCGAATTTGCCGCTCCGGTATACGAACCTTTTTCATGACCGAACAACTCATTTTCAAATAGTTCCGATGGAAAAGCGCTGCAATTTAATCCTATAAATTCTCCTTTTTTGCCTGAGAGTTCGTGAATTATTTTTGCAATCAATTCTTTGCCCGTTCCGGTTTCCCCCGTTATCAAAACATTTGAGTTTGATTTTGCTATTAAACTGACTTCTTCAATTAAATTTTTTATTGCTTTACTATTGTAAATTAAATTTACATTAAATAATTTTGTAGGTTCAATTTTATTTTGCTGCGGATTTTTTTTATTTAAAAGTATTTTTATATTATCTGTTAATCCTTCAATGTCGACAGGTTTGACTATAAAGTCGTTTGCCCCCATTTTCATAGCTCTCACTGCATTTTCTATATTTCCGTATGCAGTAATTAATATAAATATAATATCAGGGTCTTTTTTTCTTACAATTTCTAAAAAATCTATGCCGCCAATGCTATTTTTTATTTTTAAATCGCATAGTATTACGTCAAAATTATTCTCATTAAATATTTGTATGGCTGTTTCAATATTTGAGGCGCAAGTTACCTCGAAGTTAAATTTTTCTAAATTTAAACTTATTGTTTTTAGCAAATTTTCTTCATCATCGATTAGCAAAATTTTTTTCATAAATTATCAATTATTACAGGAAGGTTTAAATTGTATTGAAAAAATAGTTCTTCCTTTTTCTCTTTTTACCTCTATCAGTCCCTTATGGATATTAATTATTTTATATGAAATTGCAAGTCCTAACCCTGTTCCGGAATTTTTAGTAGTAAAAAACGGTTTAAATATTTTTTTCATATTATCTTCAGGTATGCCGGCGCCGTTATCTTCAAAATTCAAATATATCGTATCGTTATTATTATTAAAATAACTTAATATCCAAATTTTTCCATTTGTAATGTTTGCGGTTGCGTCAATTGCATTAATAATAATATTTATAAAGACCTGTTTCAGCATATCCTCATTCCCGTCTATCTGAGGAATATTATCCTGTAAATCGATATTTATTTCAATATTTAATTGCTTGATTTCATAATTAAGCAAATCTAATGTTTTCAAAATCAATTTATTAAGTCTGATTTTTGATAATTCAGAGCTGCCGATTTTTGCAAAATTCATAAAACTTACCGAAAGATTATTAAGTCTATTCGATTCGTTATCTATTATATTTACTAACTCTAACGCCTGATTGCTCTCTATTTCATTTTTAATATATTTATTTGCGGAACTTATGATATAGACGGCATTTTTTACTTCATGAGAAACCATTGACGACATTTCGCCTATATAAGCCATGCAGTTTAATTCCTCTTTCTCTTTAGCCAGCTTTTCAATCGTCGTTATATATTCTTTTATGCTTAACGCCATTGAATTAAACGCATTAATGATATTGCCTATTTCATCGTGCAATTCGCTTTTGATATTTATATCATAATTTCCATTTTTGATTTTATCAATATTTTTATTAAGGTCAATGAGCGGATTGATTATAAATAGAACAATAAAATTTAGCAATATTAATCCGACTAAAATAAATATAAAACCAATAATAAAAAATCTTGCAGCAGCCCAGAAGATTCTGTTATTTGTAATTTCGGATTCTCTTTTTGTGTTAAATGAAACAGCGGCAACGCCGATTAATTTTTTTTTATCGTAAATATTTTTTATAAAATATTTGTCTGATGTATATTTTTTATTTTTAAAAGGTAAGGACACTACTTTTGGAAATATATAATTGTTAGAAAACAACTGAAAACCTTTATTGTTATATATGGTAATATTTTTTAATGTTTTTGCAGGGTAATATTTTAGATTATATTGTAAATCTTTAATATTTCGGGACTTAATTGCTTGTTTAATTTTGGATACTAAATATTTAGCATCTGCGAAATTTTTTAATTTTGTTCTATATAGCAACGTATTATATATAGTATATAATGATATTAGATCGCTTAACAAAATAGTTATAAAAAGGACGATAAACGAGCTTATTAATATTTTCCATTTAATACTTAAATTTTTAATAAAATTTTTCATATATTTTTATTTTATATTATTATTGTCATATTATAAATTGTTTTTATAAAATAAATTAATTATTAGTTGCCCAAATATGGGCAAAAAAAGGTCCAAAATGGACAAAGAGGATTTGCAAAGAATATTTTTAACGGCTTTCACGCATTATTCTTTTATTTCTTGGTATAAGATTATTGGCATGTAACTTGCATAATTTAATATTGTGAAAAACAAAATAAATACATAAAGAGCAAAAAATTTATAAATATTTAGCAATTTATTAAAAATAGTATTGAAAATCTAAATCAAAAATCAGAACAGTCGGTTATCCTGTATTCATATAGCATAATGATAACTAGCAGTAACGTCGATATATTATCTTGATAATTTGCCTGCATAATTTATATAGTATAATGGTAAATAGTAGCAGGCAATTAATAATATAAATTTAATTAAATGTAAATAAATCGGAGGTCTCATGAAAAAAAAGTTTAGTTTTTTAATAATCGGTCTGATTGCAGTAATTGCCGCAGCGGCAGTTTATTATGTAGGTTTTATAAAATCTACGGCATCTGCAAGAGAAATTAACGTAACGCAGAAAAAGGTTGTTTTGACGTCTCATTTAAGCGGCGTTGCGATGAAAGCTAAGATTGTTAAATATACAAGCGATAATAAAACATTGTATAAAACAACTTATTTTACTTATGGCAAAAATCCTTTGCCTATGTGGACGGAAGTTAAGTACCTGCCAGGAAATAGACCTATAAATCCCGCAGTGTCGGGCAATTGGAGTATATTTAACAAATTTAGGAACCATAATTCGGTATTAGATTTAAATTTTCCCGCAGTATCATGGAAATATAAACAATATGATGCCATTTCTCTGAAAGGATTATTCCCTTCCGTGGATGTTCTCGGCAAAACAAGAGGAGCCGTTATGTTTACGCAATTTGTCGGTGATTCCGTCGGTGTAAGCTATTACAACGGAATTGTTTATATTCCTTCAAATAACGATATGCTGTATGCCGTAAATGCGAAAACCGGAAAACTTATATGGAGAGCTACAACGGCAGGTTCTGTTATGTCTGTGCCGTTAGCTGTTAACGGTGTGGTTTATATTACAATAGGTAACGCCGCTTTTAGCGGTGCGAACGGGCCTTTTGCAATACTTACCCATAATTTAAAAAATATAAGAAGGGGAGACGGCTATGGCGGGGTTTATGCTTTTAACGCTTATTCAGGAAAACTTTTATGGGTTCGTTTTACTGCCGGAGAAGTTATGCCGACGTCTCTATATATTAATAATATGTTGATATTTGCGAATGGTTCAGGTCATATTTATGCTCTAAATGCTAAAACAGGTAAAATTATCTGGAGAAAATATACGGGAATATCATCTTTTTCTTCGATGAGTTCAACTAATTATTATACAATGCCAAATAAAAAGGTAATCGGGATTATCGGATCTACTTTAGTAAAACAGCCTTTCGGCAAACTTGTAGCATTTAATATTAAAAATGGTAAAACTGTATGGCAAGCGGTGCTTCCAAAGGAATATAAACCATTTAATACAGGGATGGGAGATGTCAGTCCTGCCGTCGATCAAAAACATAATCTCGTAATTCAGGATACCATAGTGAATTTTAATAGAAAAACAAGAATGCTTAACAGCGCTATTGTCGCTATAAAAGCTTCTACCGGTAAGGTTAAATGGGTAGACCTTTTAGGAAAAGGGTATGTCCCTCCTGCATTTAAAGGCGGCGTTCCCGTTATTCACGACGGAAGAATATATGTAGGTTCGCCGGTGACAAGCAAGATCTATGCGATAAATGAATTTACAGGCAAAGTGCTATGGAGTTCAAAGATTCCTACTGTTTCAGTGCCTCCTAAAACAGCCGGAGGAGGAAGAGGAAATCCTGTTATATACGGCAATAAATTAATTCTTGCTGCAGGAGCATATATTTTCACATACAATGCAAATACCGGCAAACTCCTAAAAAGATATTATACAGGAGGAAGATTTGGTCTTGTAAATCCAGTTATAGTAGGTAAAACAGTTTTTGTAAGTAATAGTTACAATTACACTTTTGCAATACCTTTAAAAAAATTATTGTAATTACATTTTTTTTCTAACATGTTAGTTTAATTGAGTTTTTACAATCTTGTTCTAAACATAATTTTAGTTAGATATATAAAAATATGTCAAATTTTTCAATATATTATTATTTTATCTAACTAAAATTATGTCTCCTTATTTCGTAAAATTCTTTAATTGTGCAATAAGGAAAGAGTTGTATTTAAAAAATATTTAATTAACGAAATTGATAAAATCTAATAGAAAAGTAATAACTGAGAATAAAATCTAAATCAGCGACTTAAAATAACAACTATCTATAATGAACAAATTAAGATTAAAGGAATAAATTGTATGATTAAAAAGATAATTGTAAAGAACAAGATTAATTTTCTATTGTTGGCGGCGTTTGGACTATTCATTTTTATGTGTGCAATATTTTCTGTGCCAAATGTTTTTGCAGCGCACAATAAAGTTCCAATGGATCCGATTGGTAATACCCTTGATCCAAACAGCCCATTTGCACCGTTATATTTGCCGCAAAATGCTCCGAAAGGCAAAAATATTGTCGGACCTGCTGCTTGGACCCATGCATATGGCAGACCCGACCACAATGCCGCATTTAATGTGAGTTTATTTGCTCCTTCATGGATAATAGACGGGGTAAGGTGGGACTTTCCTGAGGCACGTGCATGGCCGTTAAGTAATGCAAATCCTTTTGGCGCAAATATAAATGGAATTAAAGAATCTCTCGCGGTGCAGACTCAGTTTTTAGGAAATTCATTGGGTGTATCAATGGTTAAAGGTGTTGTTTATGCTGAAAGCGATGATATGTTTGTATATGCCGTAAATGCGCAGACAGGCAAATTAATCTGGCGCGTAAGTCCTGTAGGTAATAATTTAATGGGGAATCCGTTGGTAATAGGTAATCGTGTTTATGTATCAGCCGGCAGCGTCGGGTTTAATTTTGACAACGTTATGCGCTTTATTAAAGACCCGGCATCCGCAGGCAGAGGTGTAGATATTAGCTTTAATGGTATATATTGTCTAAATAGAAAAAATGGTCAATTATTATGGTATTTTCCGACAAAAGGGGATGCCATGCCAACCCCTGCATATGCTTACGGTTCTTTGTTTATAAGCACCGGAAACGGTAATATTGACCGCATTAATGCTAAGACTGGAAAGAAGGGATGGACGACTCATGTCGGCGGCATTGCCAATATGTCAAGTCCGGTTATTTGGCATCATATGGTCTATGTATCAATGTCTGTAATATCAGGAATTTACGCCCTTGATACTTTAAATGGCAAGGTGTTGTGGAAAGGAAATATTCCTGGTGCCAGTAATACCGGAATGGGCGATGTTTCTCCGGCAGTTGCCGAAGGAATTGTTATAATGGATGCTGTTGCAAATCCTAAAACAATAAATGGAAAAGCGACGTTAGAAACCATTGTGCGTGCTTTTAAAGCAAAGACTGGAAAGGTGTTATGGACGGACAATATGGGGCGCGGTCCTAAGATTCCTGCTTTTAAAGGCGGCGTCCCGATGATACATGATAATATTGTTTATGTAGGTTCGCCTGTCACTTCAGACTATGAGGCTATTAATTTATATACCGGACAAGTACAATGGGCATGGCATATGCCTAATCCTGGTCCTGCAGGTTCAGGACGGGGAGCGCCGACATATTACCACGGTGTTTTATATATTTCCAGCGGTCCGAATATTTATGCCGTTAATCCTAAAAATGGTCATCAAATTGGTTTCTATCACGTTGGAGGACGTTTTGGCATTGTTAATCCTACTATAGTAGGAGGTACTATTTATTTAGGTAATACGTGGGATTGGATAAATGCGGTACCGGTTAAAGATGTAAATCCAAATTTTGATCTGAAAAAGATAAATAAAGAAAACAGGAAATATATAAGCAGACATTTTAAATTTAAAAATTCTTAAATATTATATTAAAAGTTAGAAAACATCTGACAAAAATATTTTACATTCAAGAATATAACAAATGCGAATATAATAAATGCGGGCAACAATTAATTTTAGATTTATGCCCGCATTTTAATTATTTATATATCTCAATATATATTTAATATCTATTGAGATATATAAATCATAGATATAAGTACTATTTTTTAGTTGACATATATATATTAAATAATATATATATGTATATATATGAAAAATAAAGACATTTTGGCGGTGGAAATTATTTTTATCATAATTGCAACCGCTTCAATTTTATCTCTGTTCCAATTTGGAATAGTCCCAGTAAAAAATTATATTATACAAAGAATATCTTTTAATTTAAAAATCATTAAACTTGATAAAAGCATTAATAAATTAATAGTTGATTTTAACAAATTAAAATATTATAAAAAATCAACCCATGTCGATAATCAGGAATTATTATATACTGCGAAAAATATTAAAGACGATAAAAAAATAATAAACCTAGAATATAAAAATATTAATAATTATATAAAAATAAAATCTTACGCAACTTATTATCCTAAGCTTACCTCGTATTTTGATAAGTCCTATTTTAAATGGAAAAGTGTAGACAAACCGATATTAGATAGAATTATTAATAT
>JAKAQK010000059.1:0-2081 GCA_021822625.1 bacterium
TCCGATCTCTAAACATAATCTTTTATCATTTTTATTGAATTAATGCAAGAAAATTATATTGTATAAAAATTAAAAACTGCATTGCATCTTGCTATATCGCTTTGATAATGACGGCTTATAGTTATTTTATTAATAAAGTCAATACATAAAAATTATCTTGTATAAAAAATTAAAAATTGTATTATGACCGTTTATAGATATTCTTTTCAATTCATATGAATTATCCCCAACTGCAATTTTGCCTTTATTTGTGGTAAAAGCGCCTTTATATCCGGCGTTTTTTGTTTCTCTCATAACTTTTGCGTTATAAGCTCCATAGGGATATGAAAAAAAATCTATTTTTTTTCCTGTTAAATCTTCAAGTATTGCTTTGGATGCTAAAAGCTCTCCGGCAAGCACTCCGTCATCGCTCAAATCATTAAGAAAATAATGATTTATGCCATGGGAAGCTATTGTAATACCATATTCAGACATTTCAATAATATTTTTTTTATCTAAAAAATCTTCAGCCTGATTTTCTTTTCCGTTTTTTTCCATAATAACATTTGTCTTTCCTATACATCCCGAACTTATAAATATAGTAGCCGTAAAATCAAACTCTTTTAAAATAGGATAAGCATAAGTATAATTATTTTTATAACCGTCGTCAAATGTTATTAAAATAGGTTTCTTGAAAGGCAGCCTATGACCTTTAATAAATAAAAGAAGGTCATAGGGGGTAATAGTCTGATATCCCAAAATTTTCAAAACCTTCATCTGCAATTTAAACTGTTCTGGTTTAACGTACAGACCTTTTAATATAGCTGTGCTTTTAGGATAATCTATTTTATGATAATATAATACAGGAATCTTCATAAGAAAAAAATATGAATTTGAGGATATATTTTAATCTGCTATTTTTGTTCTTTAAGAGATTTACGACCTATATGATGCGTTAATATTAATATATTCATGTGTAAAATCGCACGTCAGGACTTTGAAGAACGATGGTCCGCATTTTAAATCAATCTTAATATTTATCTCCTTTTGAGACATAATTTTTTTCTCATTTTCAGCGCCTATAAATCCTAAAGACTTTGAATTTTCGACAATTTTAAAATTATTAATATAAATATCAATATAATTAGGTTTTATCCTTGCATCTGTTTTACCTATTGCCATCATTATCCTGCCCCAATTTAAATCTTCTCCGGCTATAGCCGTTTTTACTAACGGGGAATTTGCGACAGAAAAAGCTATTTTTTTTGCGGATGATTCACTATAAGCATTAACAATTTCAACTGTTACCGATTTAGTGGCGCCTTCGCCATCTTCCGCAATCATCTTTGCAAGACTAAAACATACTTCATTTACAGAATATTTTACTATATCGTAATTAATATCCTTTTCTAATATACCTTTAAAAATGCCGCTTTCGTGCGCCGGTTCGTTATCGCCGATATATGTATCGGCGTCCGGATACAAAAAGAAAGCAGTATCGTTTGTAGAAGTATCTCCGTCGACCGTTATGGAATTAAAAGAATATTTAACGCATTCTTTGAATAAGGCGTCCCCTAAATTTGTTAAGAGCGGCAAATCCGTCATAATAAAAGCAAGCATAGTTGCCATATTAGGCATTATCATACCTGAGCCTTTTGCCATACCCAATATATGATAATTCTTATTATTTATGGTTATATTTTTTGCAACTACCTTAGGAAAGGTATCCGTAGTCATTATCGCTCTGGCTACCTGTTCGGCTCCGTCTTCCGACAATGATTTCATTAGTTCCGGCAGGCTATTTTCAATTTTTGACGTATCTAACCGTTCACCGATAACGCCCGTTGAGCATATAAGAATATTGTCTTCGTTGATGTTTAATGCTTCAGAGACTAATGACATAACTTTTTTAGCATCTTTAATGCCGTCTGTTCCGTTACAAGCATTAGCGTTGCCGGAATTGACTATTAAAGCTCTGATAATGTTTTTTGAATTTTTTTTCGACAATATTACCGGAGCGGCTTTAATCTTGTTTTTTGTGAACACGGCGCTGACTCTTAATGGAATATTAGAAAAAATCAATGCCAAATCGAGCTGCCCGT
>JAKAQK010000059.1:2091-13617 GCA_021822625.1 bacterium
TATTTATTTTATTATGCAGCAGATGAACAAACTACCTCGCCCTTCCTGATTGGTACTTCTCAACAATGTTAGTTAAATTCACCGCAATGATTTTTAATCAATTAATTAATTCAATTAATTCAATTAATTAATTGTTTCATCCGCATTTGATTATATTGATTATCTTGATTATCTAAATTATCTTGATTATATTGATTATCTTAATTATCTTAATTTTTTCGATTATCGCTATACTTGTTTATCTTTATTATTTTAATTATAATTTGGTCCGATTATAAATTTTTACCGTGACAATTTTTATATTTTTTTCCGCTGCCGCAGGGACAAGGTTCGTTTCTTCCTATTTTTTTAGCTTTAACTATGGGTTTTTGCTTAACATTGTCTTCATCTTCTTCTCCTATAAAACTCCCGTGCGTCAACATCATATTGCCTGAGCCGAAACCTGCGCCTTCAAGTATCTCTTCCCCTGTAATATCGTCTTCTATTTGGATTGTGGCAATTGAATTTATAGCTTCTTCTTTCATGCGTATCTGCATATTAATAAAAAGCTCGTAAGCCTCCCTCTGATACTCTATTAACGGATTTTGCTGAGCATAGCCTCTGAGACCTATTCCTTCTTTTAAAGCCTCTAATGAGGTAAGAGAGTCTTTCCATATATTATCCACAGCCTGCAAATAAAGCGCTTTTTCTATATTAAGCGCTTCATCTTCGGGAAATTCTCCAAGTTTTAATTCAAGAATTTCCTTAAGCATAAGGAATACTTTTTCAAATAATAATTTTCTGTCTAATTTTCTCAGTTCGTTAATTTTATCCGAGGTGATAGTCAGCGATGACGACAAATCAATGCCCAATTCCGCTTTTATAATGCTGTTGAGCCCGTCTATATCCCAATTTTCACTGTGTTCTTTTAAAGGTATATAAACATCAAAATAGTTTTCTAATATCGTTTCGGTATCGGAAAAAATTTCTGCGAGCATCTCTTCTGAATTTTCAGCCTGCAATATTTTTTTTCTGTAAGAATAAATTATCTCCCTCTGTTTATTCATTACATTATCATAATCGATTAGATTTTTTCTTATATCAAAATTATGACCTTCGACTTTCTTTTGAGCATTTTCTATTGCTTTTGATATCATAGGATGTTCAATGGATTGCCCGTCTTTAAGGCCTAATTTTTCTAAAAACGGCGACAACCGTTCAGAACCGAATATCCTCATAAGGTCATCTTCCAGAGAGACGTAAAACCGGGAAGACCCGACATCGCCCTGTCTTCCCGAACGTCCTCTTAGCTGATTGTCTATTCTTCTTGCCTCATGTCTTTCTGTCCCTATAACATGCAGACCGCCAAGTTCCTTAACGCCCTCGCCGAGAACGATATCCGTTCCTCTTCCTGCCATATTAGTAGATATAGTAACTGATTTTTTCTGACCCGCAGCGGCAATAATTTGAGCTTCTTTCATGTGATTTTTAGCATTTAAAACAGAATGCGGTATTCCTCTTTTTTTCAGCAAAGCGCCCAATTTTTCCGACTTTTCTATTGAAACCGTACCTATCAAAACCGGCTGATTTTTTTTATATAATTCCGTAATCTCATCCGCAACGGCTGAAAATTTTTCGGTTTCGGTCGCGAAAACAAGGTCGGAATAATCCTTTCTTGCCATAGGTTTATTTGTCGGTATAACTACCACGTCAAGATTATAAATTTTTTTAAATTCTTCGGCTTCCGTATCTGCAGTTCCCGTCATACCTGCAAGTTTTCTGTACATTCTGAAAAAGTTCTGAAATGTTATAGTCGCAAGTGTTTGATTTTCACCCTGCACGGTAAGATTTTCTTTAGCCTCGATAGCCTGATGTAAACCTTCTCCAAAACGTCTGCCGGTCATAAGCCTTCCGGTAAATTCGTCAACAATTGCAATCTCATTATCTTTTACTACATAATCCACATCTTTGGAATAACACGCATGGGCTCTGAGGGCCTGATTAACGGCATGAAGCGTTTCGAGATGCCTAGGGTCATAAATATTTTTAATATTTAATGTTTTTTCAATCAGTTCAATGCCGTTTTCCGTTAAAATAGCAGTTTTAAGCTTTTCATCAACCGTATAATCTTCATTTTCTTTTAAAAATGAAACCGCTTTATCCACCTTATAATACATTTCCGTTGCTTCTTCGGCTTCCCCTGAAATTATCAGCGGCGTTCTCGCTTCATCGATAAGAACAGAATCAACTTCGTCGACTATAACATAGTTCAATTCCCTCTGAACATAATCGTCGAGCGAATATTTCATATTGTCTCTCAGATAATCAAAACCGAACTCGTTGTTGGTTCCATAGGTAACATCGCAGCAATAAGCTTTTTTTCGGTCTTCGTCGCTAATTTCATTGGTTACAACGCCGACGCTCAATCCTAATAAGTTATATGCCATCCCCATCCATTCGGAATCTCTTTTTGCAAGGTAGTCGTTAACCGTAATAACATGAACGCCTCGCATGGTAAGACTGTTAAGGTACACCGGCAGAACGGCAACCAAGGTCTTTCCTTCGCCGGTCGTCATTTCCGCTATCTTACCGCGATGGAGAATAATGCCGCCTATGAGCTGGACATCAAAAGGACGCATTTTTAATGCTCTTTTACATGCTTCTCTTCCTACCGCAAAGGCATCAGGCAATATTTCATTTAATTTTTCATTCTGCTGCGCATCGGGCAAATCCTTAAGAAGTTCCCTAAATTTAAAGGTCATGCCCTTAATATCGTCATCCGTAAAAGCTGCATATTTTTCTTCAAGGGAATTTATCTGTTCAACTATAGGTTTTATTCTGTTTATTTCTCTTTGATTACTAGTTCCAAAGATTTGTTTAAGCAAATTCATAGCCATATTTTATTTACCCGTTATTTCCCCGATACCTGAACATCGTCAATTAAGATTGAAGGAGACCCGATATTGCCCATAAAACGTATATCGTCGGCTATTTCAATAATATTATTAAACAAATTTATTATATTTCCGCTTAAAACAATACCTTTTACAGGAAAGTCAAACTGACCGTCTTTTACGAAAAAACCCGAGGCGCCGAGAGAAAACTCGCCCGTGTAAGGCTTAGCCATATGAAGACCCATAAGTTCGGTTATATACAATCCGTCTTTTATAGAATTTAAGGTATCTATAAAAGATTTTTTGCCCGCTTCAATAAAGAAATTGGTAGTTCCTAATTCAGGAGGCTCTTTATGAGACGAACGGCGTGAATTTCCAGTAGATTTAGTTTTAAATTTATTTGCATACTCTATATCGTACAAATAAGTTTTTATAACTCCGTTATGACAGAGTATTTTTTTCTGCATTGCCGTTCCTTCACCGTCAAAAATATCTGTTCCGTAACCGCCGAAAAGCGTACCGTCGTCTATTATGGTCAATTTTTCAGAAAAAAGCTTCGAATCTATTTTTCCTTCAAGCAGCGATTTTTTCTTATATACGCTGCTTGCATAGAAAGACTGTTTTAAAATCGAAAGCAGCTCCGACGATGTTATATTGTCAAAAAGGATACGGTATTTTCCGCTTGCTACTATCCTTGCCCCAAGCTGGTCGACTGCTTTTTTAGCCCCGTTCATAGCAACTTTCTTAAATTTAAGAGAATTAAACTCTGAAGAAGCGTCAAAATCATAACCGGAAGCATTTTCGTCATTATCTTTTGAAGCAGCCGATAAAAAAATCTCATACCGTGTTTTTTTTGAAGACATATCAATGCCGCAGGAATTGACTAAGCGCTTAGTAATAAGCAGTTCGCTATAAGACGGTTTATCTACTTTGTATATTCGCTTATCAAAAGAATAGGCAGCCTCTTCCATTTCTATAAGATTATTTTTTTTGTCTTCTATATTAATATTGAAAAAATTATCGCTATAAATACCTAAATTATTTTTATTTAGATTATTTTCATCAATTTTAGCGCTGCTAAAAGCAATATCAACATTATCTTCCGTTAACCCGATTAAACTTAAACAGTTATTGAACGAGTTGACGGCTTTTTCTTCATCTAAACCGGAGCAATATGAAAAACTTATTTTATTATTTTTTTTAAATCTTAATGAAAATCCGTTTGATACGGCATCTGTATAACTTGATATTTTAGAATCTTCGGCTTCCATTTTTAAAATTCTAGCATCAAATAAATAAATTTCATATTCCAGACGCTTTGCATTGGCAAAGTCCTGAGTTATAGAAACAGCTTTATCAAAATTCATTAAATTTTATTCCCCTTTTTCAAAAAAATAATTTTTTTATTATTTATTATTTATTATTTATTATTTATTATTTATTGAAGATATTATATCGGCGGCGACTTCTTCGATAGATTTATCAGTTACATCGATAAAATGAATACCTAATTTTGCAAAAACAGTCTTGGAGTATTCAATCTCTTCTTCAATTGAATCTTTAATAACATAATCCGAAGAAAAAGGTATCCCCATCCTCTTAAGCCTTTCTTTTCTTAAACTCATTATTCTTTCGGGACTTGAAATTAACCCGAATATTTTTTCTTTCGGAATGCTATAAATTAATTCATTTATCTCCTGATGGTCAATTATTGGGATATTTGCCGCTTTAAAACCCCGCTGCGCCAGAAACAAACAGAGCGGAGTTTTTGACGTTCTGGATATTCCCAATACTAAAGCATCGGCATCTACAATCTCGTCTATTCTTTGTCCATCGTCATGCTTTACCGCAAATTCTAAAGCATCTACCCTTCTAAAATATTCATCGTTAACGCGATGAATAAGACCGGGCTTTCGTTCGGGCAATTTATTTAATACCGTAGATATAGAATTTAGAACAGGCCCTATAATATCTATGCTTATTACCGAACTGCTATTAGATTCAAGAAGCATAGTATTTTTTAGTCCGTCTTCGACAAGCGTAAAAATTATGATGGCTTTTTTTTTAGATGCTTCGGTTATGATTTCTCTTATTTTTTGTGCAGAATCGACAAGTAAAAATCTTTTTAACCGCACATTGCTGACATCAAACTGGGACAATGCAGCTCTTGCAACCTTCTCAGCCGTTTCGCCCGTTGAATCCGAAACAAGAAAAACATAAAAATCATTATTTGCAGAGTCGCTATCGTTAATTGTTTTCATAATTTTTTATTGTTTATTATAAATATTTTACTATAAATAATTATATATTATTATTAATAATATATAAAATTAATATATAACATAGCTATGCTAAGCCTATGCTACATCATTTTTTTTCTAGGTTTATATACTATATTATATTATGCTATGCCATATCGCTTTATATTACGCTATGTTCGTTCCCATAATATATTATTTAATATTATTATATTCTAATTAATATTTTATAGTCTAATCGTTGTGTGAATCCAGTCCTAATTTTTTCCAGAGTATCATTCCGCCTTTCAGATTATGTACATTTTTAAATCCGTGTCTTTTTAAAATATTACAAGCCGAATAGCTTCTGGCGCCGCTGTGACAGACAACAATAATATCGTCTTCCTTGTGCTTTTCAAGTTCCTTTACTTTAAGCGGCAGCAGTTTTAACGGAACAAGCTGCGCATTCTTGATATGTCCTAAATTGCCTTTAAATTCATGAGGTTCGCGAACATCTAAAATAAGAGTTTTTTCTCCTTTGTTTTTCTCTATGATTTTAAGCGCCTCTTCAGGGTTAATCTGTTTTATCTCATCTGCGGAATTTCCGCCGCCAAAAATGTTAAACATAACTTTAATGTCCTCCCAGACCTATAAGATTTATTTTGTTATATTGCACAATAATAAAAATTATCACCATCGTAAAGCTTTGAACAATTTTAAATTATATTACAAAATAACATTTATGTCTATTTAATATTTATTTACAGTTCAATCGTAACAGCAGTTTCGTCGCAATCCGGAAACTTAACGCAATTTATGCAGTCGCTCCATATTTTATGAGGGAGTTCGGATTTTTCAATTATTTTGAAACCGTTAGCTATAAAAAACTGCGGCTTATAGGTCAGAGCAAAAACTTTTGAAATTTTAAAAAAATTTGCTTCTATTAAACATTTTCTTATAAGTTCCGTGCCTATTTTTTTTCTGGTATAAGGTTTTTTTACTGCTAAAGACCTTATTTCCGCCAAATTTTCCCATACAATGCTGAGAGCACACGCTCCGACAAGTTCATATCCTTTGTCTTCTTTCTCGCCGTCCGTCTCAATCTCCGCAATATAATAATCTCTCAAATGAACATATATGTCAATCATTGACCTTGGGAGCATTTCTCCCGCTTTTGAATATTCAGAAAACAGATTGTAAAGGCTCTTGACATCGCACATAAGAGCTTTTCTGAATACTACGATTTTATTATTATCCTCTTCTATTTCAATTTTTGACGGAAAATAAATATCTATGCCCGCTTTTTCAAACCGTTCTTTTCCGGATTTATACAATAAAGTTTCTCCCGAGTTTATATTTTATGCCAAGTTATAATTAAATTGTGAATATTTTAAAACAATCCATAACTTATAATTATATTAAATTTACAATTATATTACATTTATTTTTTATTTATTGCGCCGTATATTAATTAAATAAAATATAATAAAATAAATATATAATAAAATAAATATATAATAAAATAAATATGTTAAAATCAGTTTATAAATCCTTTTTTCTTTAAAATTTCTTTAGAATGTGCCAAAGACGCTTCGCTTTCAGTATCTCCGGAAAGCATTCTTGCTATTTCTACAATTCTTTCGGTTATATCAAGGTCTTTTATCAATGTATATGTTCTGCCGTTTTTAACTGTTTTATAAACAAACAGATGCTTTTGTCCGCATGATGCTACCTGAGCAAGATGCGTAATGCATATAACCTGACTGTTTTCAGAAATTTTTTTTAAAGCATCGCCGATAAAATCCCCGACTTCTCCGCCAATACCTGAATCGATTTCATCAAAAATTAAGCAGCCCGCATTTTTTTTGGAATTAACTGCCTTAAGCATACATAGGCTGACCCGAGACAGTTCTCCTCCCGAAGCAATCATTGACAATGGTTTCGGTTCTTCACCAGGATTAGCGGAAAACAAAAATACAATTTTTGCAAGTCCCGTTTCAGAATAACCCTTATCAAAATTTAACTGTTCGATATTTATGGCAAATACCGGCCTTATACCCAGAAAAGAAAGTTCTTCCGTAATTTCTTCCGCAAGCTTTTTTGACGCTTCCTTACGATTTTTTAGCAGCTTTTTATCGATATTAAGATATTCAATTTTTTTCTCTTCAAGTTTATTTTTTAATCCTGCAATTTTTTCATCGATAAGGCTTGCGTCATATATTTCATTTTTTGCTCTTTGAAATCCCTCTAAAAACTCTTTTATATTTTTAAAACCATATTTATTTTCTACCGTTATAATCAAATCGAGTTTATTTCTTAATATATTGAGTCTTTCTTCGTCATAATCAAAAGAAGAATGTTTTTCTAAAGCAGCCGATATATCTTCCATTAAAAGTTTAGCTTCAAACGCATTTTTGAGATTATTATCTTTTTTAAACTGATGGTCTATTGTTTCTAATTTTTCAAATAATGAAATAAGCATATTTAAATTTTTTAAAATACCTGTTTCCTCATTATCCGTTAAATCCGATGCTGCCGAAACGATTTCTTTAATCTTATTAACATTTTCTAATCTTGTAAGTTCGTCTTTTATGTCCTCTTCATCTTTTTCCGATGAAATTTCAAGCCTTTCGGCATCAGAAATTATGTATGAATTAATAGTTTTTATCTTAGAAATACTTTCGGCTTTTTTATATAATTCATTTAATTGCCCATTAATTTCATTTATTTCTTTGTACAATTGTTTAATAACGGACAACAGAGCCTGATTACCGGCGTATTCGTCTAAAAAAGCAAGCTGACTTTCATTAGAAATTAAAAATCTTCTATCATTTTGCCCAAAAATATTTACTAAAATTTCGCTCAATTTTTCAATAACTGTTTTATTGGCAGGCTCATTATTAATAAAATATTTGCTTTTGCCGGATAAAGTTACGGTCCTTTTAATTAAAATTTCATCGTCGCCGGTTCCTATTCCGCATTCTTCCAGAATAGAATTTATAATTTTATATGCTTCTTTCTCTCCAATATCAAAAACACAGCTTATATATGCTTCATTCTCACCTGTTCTTATAACATTGCCGACATTTTTTGATTTCCCGAATAAAAAATTAACGGATTCTATTATTATGCTTTTGCCCGCGCCGGTTTCTCCGCTCAGTATATTTAAATTCCGACCGAATTCTAATACCAAAGAATCTATCGTCGCAAAATTATTAATATATAATTTTTTTAACATAACTGAATAAAATTAGTTAATTGCTGCCGTTTAATTTTATTTTTAAAATTTTATTATTAAATTTATTATGAAATTTATTATGAAATTTTATTATTAAATTTTATTATTAAAATAGATTCATAGTAATTTTAAACTAACCTGACATTTTTTACCATTTTAGTTTAGCTCTTAAAATATCCCAGTAGCTCATATTAAAAGACGCCGCCAGATAAAATTTTGTCTGATGCCTTTTAATATAAATCTCGTCGCCGTCTTCCAATCTGATTCCATCCCTGCCGTCAACGGATATAAAGAGCTTATTGTCCTGAGGCGCAAACCTTATTCTTAATAATTCATTTGAGTTAATCATAAGCGGCCTGTTTGAAAGCATATGCGGACAAATAGGGGTGATTACAAAAGCCTCCAAATCCGGAAAAACTATTGGACCGCCTGCGGCTAAAGAATAAGCGGTGGAACCGGTTGGAGTCGATACTATGAGTCCGTCTAATCTATAATCATTAACCCATATACCGTTTATACACACTTTAAGATTAATAATTCTGGCATGTATGCTTTGTTCGCGGGCTATAACGGCTTCATTTAAAGCGACATAATTTATTATGTCACCGCCGTTTCTGCGCACTGTAATATCTAATGCAATACGTTCACGGAATTCCAGCGTACCGTCAAAAAATTTTTCAATGGCTTCTATTTTATTATTATCGGATATTTCGACTAAAAAACCAAGACTTCCGAAATCTATACCTATTACGGGAACTTCTAAAGGAAATACGTTTCCGAAAGTAATTAAAAGCGTTCCGTCGCCTCCAAGAACAATAACTAAACCTACGTCTGTTAAATCGGCGGCAGCTATATCCATGCTCGGTCTTATAATAGTTTCTATATTTTTGTCCTCTATGGGTTCGCTTATATAAACTGCCGCATTATAAGCCTCTTGAGCATCTTTTTTATATGAAATCAGAACTTTCTTTATATTTTTATTAAATTCTTTTGATAGCATCAATTTTTAGAATTTTTAGTTTCGTTAAGAAGACCGCCCTCTTTTATTATATTAATCTGTCTATCCGTTAAATTATATTTAAAAATATATTCTTCTTTTTTAGTTTTATTAATAAATTTAATCGGCGTTTTTTCATTTAATTCTCGTATAATATCTTGAGCTTCCAATAAATCGCCCTGATTAATTTTATCATAATCGGCAGGATTGTCAAATATCAAAGGCAATATGCCGAAGTTGACAAGATTTGCAAAATGTATCCTTGCGAAAGATTTTGCGATAACGGCTTTAACGCCCAGATACATCGGAGCAAGCGCCGCATGTTCTCTGCTTGAACCCTGCCCATAATTTTCGCCTGCAACGATAAATCCGCCTTTTTCCTTTAGCGCCCTTTCGGAAAAAGCGGGGTCGACGGATTCAAAAACATATTTTGAAATTGCCGGTATATTCGACCTTAAAGGGAGTATTTTTGAGCCAGCCGGCATAATATGGTCTGTGGTTATATTATCCCCTACTTTAAGTAAGACTTTTCCGCTAATGCTTTCAGCCGGTTTTTCTTTGAGCGGCAGCGGCTTAATATTAGGTCCTCTATAAACTTCAACATTTTCAGGCTCTGTTGACGGCTGTAAAATCATTGAATCATCGATATCAAATTTTTCAGGCATTTTAATTTCTGGAGCTCTTCCAAGCGTACGCGGGTCAGTTAAATATCCCGTTAATGCAGAAGCTGCTGCCGTTTGTACGGAAATAAGATAAATACCGGCATCCTTCGTTCCGCTTCTGCCTTCAAAATTGCGGTTAAACGTTCTCAAAGAGACTGCGCCTGAACGGGGAGCCTGTCCCATGCCTATGCATGGTCCGCATGTTGATTCAAGTATTCTTGCGCCTGATGAAATAAGCTCTGCCAGAGCTCCGTTTTTTGCTATCATTTCGTAGACCTGTTTAGAGCCTGGGGATATCACAAGGCTGACGTCAGGATGAACTTTTTTGCCTTTAAGGATAGCGGCTACAGTCATTAAATCCGCATAAGACGAATTAGTACAACTCCCTATAGCTACCTGATCTACTTTTATATCTTTTAATTCTTTGACTTTAACGACGTTATCGGGCATATGCGGTTTCGCAGCCATAGGCTCCAAAGAGGATAAATCTATTTCTATAACTTCATCGTAAACTGCATTGTCGTCAGCGGAAAGGGCAGTATAGTCTTCCGTCCTGTTTTCCGCTTTAAGAAATTCTAAAGTTTTTTCATCGCTCGGAAAAATGGATGTCGTCGCCCCGAGTTCCGCCCCCATATTTGTTATAACGGCTCTTTCCGGAACGGATAAATTCTTTACCCCTTCTCCGCCGTATTCAAAAATTTTTCCGACCCCGCCTTTAACGGTGAGTCTTCTTAAAAGTTCGAGAATTATATCCTTAGCTGAAACCCAGTCTTGTAATTTACCTGAAAGTTTTACCAAAACTACCTTTGGAGCCGCCATATAAAAAGCGCCTCCGCCCATTGCAACAGCAACATCAAGACCGCCGGCGCCTATTGCTATCATGCCTACGCCGCCTGCGGTAGGAGTATGGCTGTCCGAACCCAATAATGTTTTTCCCGGGACGCCGAATCTTTCGAGATTTACCTGATGACAAATTCCATTGCCTGCTTTTGAATACAATATGCCGTATTTTGAGGCTAATGTCTGTAAAAATTTGTGGTCGTCGGCATTTTCAAAACCGGTCTGCAATGTGTTATGGTCAATGTAACTTACTGATAACTCTGTCTGCACATGCGGCACACCTATAGCTTCAAACTGGAGATATGCCATTGTTCCGGTGGCATCCTGAGTGAGAGTTCTGTCTATTTTTATGGCAATTTCTTCGCCTGGGGTTAAATTTCCCTTAATTAAATGAGATTTCAGAATTTTGTAGGTAAGACTTAATCCTTGCGGTTGCATGCAGCCTCCATATAATTTTATTAATTTAAAACACGTTAGATTTAAATTTTAACAATGTATTATTGTATTTATAGTTATATTGAGTTGTATTGTTTTTATATTATAGTTACAAATGTGTATTTGTATTGCTTTTTCGGTATATTTAGATTATTTTTACATTATATTTTCAAAGATAGATTTATATTATATTATTTGTTTTTATAGTATATATATTGTCTTTATATTGTATATTCAAAGATAG
>JAKAQK010000227.1 GCA_021822625.1 bacterium
TTCAATTTTTTTTGCATTATCTATTAATTCTTTTTCTATAAAATTTTTTCTTTCGAGATTATTTAATATTATGCCTGCTTTTTTAAGTTTTTCAATGTAATCGTTTATATTTTCAATTTTTACAAATGATTTTAAAAACGAATTTTTTCTTAAAATATAGGAATAATTACCGGCTTTGCAGTCTCCGTAATTAAATCGTACAATCTTCCCGTCAAATAAAGCAAGAATCCATAAAATCGGTCTTGGGTATCTTACTTCGGCATTAGACCAGCGCATAGATTTTTTGAACGGTAATTTACTAATAATAGAAGGAATACTATCGGATAATATTTTCTCTACATGTCTCCCTCTAATAATTGTTTTACAAGCTGCATATTCACCTTTTTTCTGGCTAACGGCATAAATTTTTTTGTAATTTTTTATATTATTTTTTTTTATAAATTGTATCAGCGGAGCTGCTGGGCTGCCATCCGGCATATAACATACTTTTAAAGGAGGTCCGATTATTTCTGCTTCTTTATCTTCAGTTTTCGAAGGTATATTTTTAACTAACAGAACTACTCTTCTGGATGTTGAATAATATTCAACATTTTTATTCTCATCATCTTTAAAATCTAATTCTTTTGCAAAAAAAATTTTAAACGACTCTGCAAGTCTGGCGGGAAATGTTGAAACCTCCTGATAAGGAAGCTCGCCTGAACCTATTTCTAATAAAAATTCGCTCATAAATAATATTTTATTTTATATAAGTTGCGGAATTATTTTATATTTATATATAGTTATTTATTTTAGTTGCATTTATTTATACAAAATATATACAAAATTATTATAGCCAATTATATATATTGTAAACTACCGATTATTTATGTAATTAACCGTTTAGCAGCAATAGTTGATTTTTATATTTTACGGCACATTGTTCCGCAAGCATCCTTACTTTTAATATGTAATTCATTCTTTCGGAAACGCTGATAAGTCCTCTTGCATCAAGCAGATTAAAAACATGCGAACATTTGAGACAATATTCATAAGCCGGTTTAATCAATTTTTCATCGGATAAGATTATTTTTGCTTCATTTTCATAAATATTAAAAAGTGCGAATAATGCATCGGCAGACGATAATTCAAAATTATATTTTGATGTTTCATATTCATCGTCTTTATGAATATCTCCATATGTTAAATAATCATTCCAAGATAAATCGAATACGCTTTCTTTTTCCTGCAGATACATTGCGATCCTTTCTAATCCGTACGTAATTTCAATCGCTATATTTTCAAGTTCTATACCGCCGATTTGCTGAAAAAAGGTAAATTGAGATATCTCCATACCGTCAATCCAGACTTCCCAACCCAGACCCCAGGCTCCAAGCGTCGGCGATTCCCAATCGTCTTCTATAAATCTTATATCATGCTCATTATGGTTGATATTTAATGTTTCAAGGCTTTTTAAATATATCTCCTGAATGTCTTTAATATAGGGCTGCAAGATAACCTGAAATTGATAATATCTTGCTAATCTGTTAGGATTTTCCCCATATCTGCCGTCGGTAGGTCTCCTTGAAGGCTGAACGTAAGCCGCCTTCCAACGTTTTTCTTCTAGACATTTTAGAAATGTATAAGGAGAAAATGTGCCCGCTCCGACTTCCATATCGTACGGCTGCATAATAATACAGCCAAAATCAGACCAGTATTTTTGGAGTTTAAAAATTAAATCTTGGAAATTTATATGATTGTTTTTTTTATTATTAATAATAATTTTTCCTTACCTTTTTATTTTTATATTTATTATAAAGCAAGCATATTTTCAATTGATTTTCTGGCTTTTAACCTTACATCCTCAGGAATCTCTATTATATTTTTCATATTAGAAAGGGAGTCGATTATATTATCTAAATGTGTTTTTTTCATATTAGGACAGACAAGACCCTTATGTGCTGAAATAAAAACCTTGTCCGGATTCTCGGTCTTCATTTTGTACATTATGCCTCTTTCCGTTCCTATGATAAAATATTTTGCGTCAGTCTGTCTGACATATCGGTACATGCCGGAAGTTGAAGAAACATTGTCTGCAACGTCTATGGTATCATGCGGGGATTCCGGATGCGCAACAAATAATGCGCCTGGATATTTTTCTTTTAATTTTTGTATATCTGCGGGCGTTGTTCTGTTGTGAGGCGGGCAAAACCCGGGCCAGTTTATTATTTCTTTTTGCGTAAATCTCTGAACATAATCTCCCAGATTCTTATCGGGAATCATTATAACTTTTTTATTGGGCAATGAATTTACGACCTTTACGGCATTTGCTGATGTGCAGCAAATATCGCTTACGGCTTTACATTCAGCTGAAGTGTTAACGTAAGCTACAACTGCCGCATCTGGATATTCGGCTCTCATATTCAATATATCTTTAACTGTAATCATGTCTACCATAGGACATCCCGCATTTTCGGCAGGCAATATGACTTTTTTGTCCGGATTCATTATTGCGGCGCTCTCCGCCATAAATCTCACGCCGCAAAAGACTATAATATCGGCATTAGTTTGATTAGCTTTGATAGATAATTCAAGAGAATCACCCTGAAAATCAGCAATTTCTTGAATTTCATCCCTCTGATAATTATGCGCCAGCAAAATAGCATTTTTTTTCTTAAGCAATTCTTTTAACAAATTTTGCTTTCTTTTGATTGTACTGTCCGTTATTTCTGTTTCCATATTTTTTATCGCTTGAGTTTTATTTGTTTTATTTGTTTAATTAATTAAACTCATATTTTATCATA
>JAKAQK010000228.1 GCA_021822625.1 bacterium
AACTGGGAAATAAAATTTGACCCTATAAAAGCAGTCTCAGAAGAAATATATAATCAATACAAAGATTTACAAGATATAAGGGAAAAAGACATTTTATTCGTAAACGACGGGACTTTTTTAATAGGAAGAACCGCAATGATAACAAAGTTGGATTTAAAGATAATTATTCAAAGCCATCTGCGAAGAATAAGGGTTTCGGACTCAAAAATTATCGATCCGTATTATTTATTTTATCTGCTAAACAGCAAAATTGTCAGAAAGCAAATAGATTCTAGAATTTTCGTACAGGCAACTATTTCAACTATCGGAAATAGGTTAAACGAGGTGATTCTTCCAATTTGCAATGATAAAAACGAAGTTAAGAAAATTATAGAAGAAGTAAAAAATATTATAGAAGAAAAAGCAAGATTAAGGGAAAAAACCGTCAAAATTGTGGAAAACAGTGTTTAAGCTATATTAACTATCCTGTTTGAAAAGGTTAATAAAATATTCAAATAATTTTTTTGTTAATAATAAGTATCTAAAGCAATTTTGTTTTAATTTTTAGAATTTGCAGGATTTTGCTCTTCTTGTAAAAGAATACGAGTATCGAATTTTAGTAGTGGTTTATCATAAATATGTATTTTAACTAATCTTTTTGTATATTAAGAGGAATTATGTACTTAACCCATTTATTTATTGAAAATATAGGACCTATAGGCAATATTGAGCTTAAATTACCGTTTAACGACGATGGAACGCCTAAGCCGCTTATATTTGTTGGAGAGAACGGCAGCGGAAAAACTACGCTACTTTCCGGTATTGTAGATAGTTTTTATGAAATTGCCAATATATTATTTGAGGATGCGTTGCCAAAAATTGGGGCGGGTTATCAATATTATAAAATCTTAGGAGGAACCAATATTAAATTGGGGAGCGAATATGGATTATTTGGCTTGAAGTACGAAGTTAAAGACATTAATTCACTGTTTTATTTGGATTCAGAGGGAAGCAGTATTGTGTTTGATAACTTAAAAAAGTTTCTTCCCGATTTTCCGGCAACTGAAAATAATAAAAATAAAAAAATAATTAATCCTATTAATTTTAACGAAAAAGATAAGGAAAGCCTTCAAGAAATTTTTTATAAAACTGCAATGTTCTATCTTCCGGCTTATCGACATGAAACGCCGTTTTGGAAAAATCCAACTGTAGAATCGCAAAGTAATACATTAAAAGATTCGACTTTATATAAAAATAAATATGGGAAAGACATAGAAATTGTTAAATCATTAGACGACAATAAAAGTTATTTGCTGGATTTAACTCTTGATTACATAGTTAATTACTCTCGGATAAATACTGATGAAATAGTTGCAATGGATATGATTAAATGGAACAATATAAATCAAATTATTCAAAAAATAAAAGGACTGAATAATATTCAATTTTATATTGGACGCAGGGGAAATTACAGAATAGGAATATTAGAAACCGATAAAAATAGCGGAAAGTCAAGTCTAATTATTTCTACGATAGATGCACTATCACTCGGAGAAGCCTCTCTTTTAAATATGTTTTTGAATATCATTAGATATGCCGACAAATCTAATAAAACTCTTCTTGAAATAGAAGGCATCGTCCTTATTGATGAAATAGATGCACATTTACATATAAAACTACTAGAAGATGTTCTTCCTAATCTTATTAAATTGTTCCCTAAAGTTCAGTTCATAGTTACATCGCAATCTCCATTTTTCTTACTTGGAATGAAGACAGTTTTTGGGGATGATAATTTTGAAGTAAGAGAAATGCCCAGCGGCAAACTAATATCTGTCGATTCCTTTAGTGAATTACAGAATGGATTAAATGCTATTAAAAAGACGAAACAATTTGAAAACGAACTAAGTAAAATCATTGAAGAAAACGATAAATTACCTATTCTTCTCGTAGAAGGCAAAACTGACAAGATAATACTTGAAAATGCTTGGGAAAAGCTATTTCCCGATAAAAAAATAGGGTTTAAAATTGAAAATGCATTTGATTGTTTTTTTATTCAAAATACTTTTATGAGGGGCGAGTTATTTATTAATAATCCTGACTCAACATTTATTGGAATGTTAGATTTTGACAAAGCTTATGAAAATTATAAAAGAATAAAAGATAAAAAGGATGATTATGAAGAAATAGATGACGACGAGCAAAATGGATTAACTCTAAAGCACAAAAATTTTAATGGATATATCTTTCTTTTACCCATTCCTTTAAATAGAAAGGATATGGCTGGAAAAAAATTTGAAGAGAACTCCCTCTTGTCAATTGAATTTTTATTTGATGATATAAAAATTCAAGATTTTGTGGACATAATTGAAACTCCTTATGGAGGAAAAAAAAGGAAAATAAAGGAAAATAAAAAAATTGAATTTGCAAATTCAACGAAAAGTTTCTCAAAAGAAGATTTTCTTAATTTCGAAAAAATATTTTTAAAAATAAATAATATAATAGAATCAAGTAATTCATCTACTAATTAATAGAAATTGAAATAACTTCACTATATTTTGAAATAATAAAAATTTTATATTATTTTTAATAATTGTAAAAATATTAATTAAAAACCTGAATAAATTTTACACTATTTATTTAAATTGTAAAATTATAAATCACAACTAATTTATTTAATTACAATAATTGATTTATCAGGTATGTTTATCCTTTTTGAAAAAATTAATATCAAAAACGGCGGACATAAAATAAGTTTATGTCCGCCGCGCTTAATTAATATTAAACATCATAATACAGCGCAA
>JAKAQK010000060.1 GCA_021822625.1 bacterium
GCGCATTAAAAATATAGCTCAAATCATGTATGCCTATCAAATAAGAAACGCTCAAAAATGCAAGCATATAGAATAAAAAAGATAATAATCTATTTTTTGTTATAGTAATCATTGTAATTATATTATGACATTATAATCAAAAAAAATACAATATAATAATACAAAAATATGAAAAATATATAATGTATACAGCAGTATATATTATCTTAAAATAATAATAGTCAGTAATCTGTATGATTTATAGCGATATAATGATAAAAAGATTTGATAGAATAATAGAGCTGCTTATTTGTATCTTTAAAAGAATATGTTTTAAAATGGGCTGTTATATTATTTGCAGCTATAGTGTTTCGTAAATCTTCAGCGCTCTCCCCTGCAAATCTTGTAAAACCTTTGCCGACAAATTCTTTAGAATGCGCATCGGAAACCCCCAATGCAGGAAGACCGGCAGAAGCGTTTGCAAGAGAGGATAAGGCATTATAAAAAAAAGCGAATATGCTCGAATTATTTATCACTTCAACAGCGTCAAAATCCAAAGTGCTCAACAGATAACGCAGCGGTTTGCTGCCCTTCTCCCTGTAAGAAATAGGATAATAAGGGTGCGGACATACAGCGATACCGCCCTGTTTATGTATTTCATCGATGGTTTCTTTAGCGGTTTTACCGGAAATAATTTTATTTTTTATAAAAAGTCCTATTAAATGTCCGTTTTTTGTAGATATTTCTTCGCCTATTATAACGTCGACATTCAGGTGGCGATTTTTTTCCGCATACTCTTTTGCAATATAGGCGCCTTTTATCCGGTTATGGTCGGTAATAGCTATTACGTTCAAATCTCTGAGTGCGGCGGCGCAGACTATTTCTTCCGGAGTATTTAATCCATCACTATAACTTGTATGGATATGCGTATCTGATTTTGAATAATTTTCTTTTTGGATTGTTTTCATCGCAGCTTTTTTACGGATTATTTTCTACGCAATTATTGACAATTAAAGAAATTTAATAATGTAATATTCAATACTGCTATAATATATGCATGCATAGATTATTACTTTACTGTACTAAAACACGTACGCATACGTCGCATTATTCTTTTTATTTTACCACAAACCTATAAAATATTCAAAAAAATGCTTTTTTGCTTTTTTTGTTTTGTCAATAACTTCAATGCCTTCGTAACTTTCTATTTCCTTTTCGCAAACTGGATAGCAATCTATATTATTATTTTTTTTAAATAACGGTTCACTTAAATTATTTTCTTTATTTTCTAATTTTATTTTTTCCATTTTAATCCTCTCTATATATGTTTATATTATTTGTAATTATAATGAATATTATTCTATAGTCGTATAAGTTATATTATTTGCTTAAAATTCTTAAAAACATAAATTAAATTTTTTAATTACTAATTATGTACCTAATTTGCGGTTCCATAAAAAAAATTTATAAATCAGGCGTTATTTTTTTCTTTTGTTTTTATTATATTATATATAATGGATGTTGCATTATGATGACGATTAGATGAATTTTTTATTACAATATAAAAATTAAATATGACTTCAGTGTTATTAGCAGATAAAAAAATTAAAAAAGCGATTGAACAAATTTTACTTATTTGTTCAATCGCTTTAATAAAGTTTACATTATTTAATACGTTACTTAATTTTAAAAATTATTCACGTATATTTATTTTATTGCAGGATGTCCTTCCATCTGCAATGATTCGGAGTTATCATCCTTAACAAACTGATTTTCTTCGCTGACCGTCGCTAAAGATACATTTTTTGTTTCAGGCAGCGCTACAAGGGTTAAAATAGCTCCTACTACTGAAATGATAGCAAGAACTAAAAACGTCCCTTGAATTTTTACGGTGGTTATAAGCAGCGGAAAAAGAAATGTTCCGATAAACGCCCCTGTTTTTCCTGCTCCTGCGGATAAACCGTCTCCAAGACCTCTTATTGAAGTCGGATATACTTCGGCAGGATAAATAAACGTCGTCATGTTCGGTCCGAACTCCACGAATACGTAACTCAATCCGAATATAAGCATAAAGGCTATAGGCGCTAAAGTGTATCCTGAAAAACCTACAAGAGATATAATAAGATATGACAGACCCATACCGATAAATCCGAATGTCTGTATAAATTTTCTTCCAAGGGTATCCAAGTTAAAAGACGCTATCCAGTAAAACGGGGCGGCAAAAACTATGAAGACAATGGTTGCCAAAGCTAAACCCTGTATAAACGTTGCATGCGGAAGAAATGATTTCATAACAAGAGGCCATGAAATTGAGTTTCCGTAAAATGCCCAGTCAAGCAGAAACCAGCTTCCCATAGTCCCTAGCAGTCTCAAGTTATAAGGATATTTTAATATATCCGTCCATTTTGCTTTTGCTTTTACTCCAGCCTGCTGATTGTCATGTTTGACTTTAATATTTGAACCCGTTATGTCATTTATTGCTGCAACAGTGCCGTCAACATTACCTTTAACTGAAAGCGAATAATGCGGCGTTTCTTTTATCTTTCTTCTAAGATAGATAACGCTTGCAGCAGGAATTGCGCCTAAACCTAATAAAATTCTCCACGCTATATCATGCGGAACGCCGAGCATAAGTATTAAAATTGCAACTATAGGACCTGCTATCAAGCCAATTCCCTGCAAGGAAAACACCATGCCGATTAATTTACCCCTGTCTTTTCTGTTTGAATACTCGCTCATAATAATCGCGCTTATCGGATAATCGCCGCCTATGCCTATGCCGAGTATAAATCTCCATATTATAAGCTGCATGATATCCATAGAAAAGGCAGAACCTATCGCTGCTATAGAAAGTATAATTACTTCAAGTCCGTAGATAGCCTTTCTTCCAAAAATATCGGATATTCTGCCGAAAACATATGCGCCCGTTGCAGCGCCTATTAATGATGTGGAGCCGAGCCATGCAATATCGATAGGCGTCAGATGCCATATCGGGGTCAGCAGCGCTATAGTAACCCCTATAATAAACAAATCGTAAGCATCCGTAAAAAACCCCATTCCCGCCGTAAACATTGTCCTAAAATGATGCTTTGCAAGACCGACTTCATCGACATCATGAAGCAGTTCGCTTCTTAAATCTCCGCTTTCGTTCATACATCCCCTCTTAACGTACTTTTTGATTTTATTTTATATTGCAAAATTATTCCAAAACAGTAAAATATAAAAATTAATTATATTTTTTTCTATCTAAATTTTTACTATATAAATAATGAGTATTATACTAAACGGAGTATTACAGTTTGATGACAGTAATGTTAAATTTTTGTTACAATTTCAGAAGGCACTGCAGGCGATACTATTAACGTAATTTCGCCTTTCAGAAGTTCGGGATTGTTTTTAAAATCTTCACGCAGACATTTTATTTCTTTAGTTCTAATATTTTCAAAAAACTTGGTTAGCTCTTTTGCATAACATATTTTTATATTGCCAAAAATATTTTCTATAACATCAAATAATTTTTCAATATCTCTTGCCGCTTCAAATACAACAAAAGTTCTTCCTTCCTCCTGCAATCTCAGGAGCATATTTTTTCTTTTCCCGGGTTTTTTAGGCAAAAAACCCACAAAAGTAAACTCCGACACATTTACGCCGGATACGGACAGGGCGGTTATAACGCTGGATGGTCCCGGAATAGGTATAACTCTTATATCTCTTTCAATACACATTCTCACAAGGTAAGAACCGGGGTCGGAAATGAGCGGCGTTCCGGCTTCAGTCACTAAAGCAGCGTCGCCTGTTTTAAGGAGATGTAAAACTATACTTTCCGCCGCACCTCTTTTGTTATATTCATGATATGAAACTAAGCGGGATTTTATATGATATCTTGAGGTAAGGATTCGAGTTTTTCTTGTGTCTTCGCAGGCTATTAAATTGACAGAACGTAACGTCTTCAAAGCTCTTATCGTAATATCTTCAAGATTTCCTATAGGGGTTGCGACGACATACAAACTATACATAACGGTGCAGTTTTATGTTAATTATTATAGTATTTTTTAAGTTTATTTTTATAATAGCAGCACACACACGCATCTCAAACCCAGTCTCTTAAATATCTGAAATCGACGTTTATAGTCCTTTGCGATACTTTTGCAATTAACGGCAATCTTCTTTTAAATTGCGATTTTTTTATTTTATTGTAAATCTTCTCTATAACATCTGGAGCATAGCCCATAGATATTACAACTTCCGGCTTGTACATTTTGTCTATTAGAAGAAACATAATTTCGTCTGCCAATTTATAAGTGAATCCGAGTTCCTCTTCATCTGACTGATCCTGCCATAAATCTGCCGAAGGCGCTTTTTTTATCAGACTATCCGGAATACCGAGATATTTTGCAAGCTGATATATCTGCGTTTTGTAAATGTCGCCTATCGGATTTATGGCGGATGCCATATCGCCGTAAATTGTTCCATAGCCCAATAAAAGTTCTGATTTATTGCTTGTACCCAACACTAAAGAATTTAAAATATAGGAATAGTCATATAAGATAGACATCCTTTCCCGTGCCATTTTATTGCCCATTCTAAGTTTTAATTCATAATCATTTTCATTATATTTTTTTTCAAAATCCAAGCTTGAATTATTATAATACGATTTATTGTAAACCGGCTGAGCAAAATAACTGTCAATCTGGTCTGTTATATAAGCGATATAATAATTTATGTTTAAATCTTTTACGACTTGCATAGCATCTTCAAGACTTTTTGATGAACTCGTTTTGTATGGCATCATAACTGCCGAGACATTTTCGCTTCCGAGCGCCGCTGCCGCAAGGTAGCAAGAGACAGCGGAATCTATACCGCCCGACAACCCCAGCACAATTTTATTTACGCCGGTCCTGCCTACTTCTTCTCTAATAAAATTCATAAGCAGTTTATTAATATTTTTGAAATTAGTCGAATCTATCTTCGGCAGATGTTGATTGAGCATCATTATTTATTTTCTTATATTTAATTAACGGTTTATTATGCCGTTAAGTTCTTTTAAGGTAATATCTAAGTTTTCGTCCCTTAATATAGGTGTTTTAAACCTTTCATTTTTCAAAAAATCAAGATTAAGTTCGATATTCAGCAATCCTTCATCAAGATAATCAAGACAATAATCTTTTGTACCGTTAGGAGAAAATACGCACGAACCTCCTGAGAAACCTATTCCGTCTTCAAAACCTACCCTGTTTACATATATAACATAGCTTTTATAATAAAAGGCTATGACAGAGAGCAATTCCTCCCACATTTTAACAGAACTGAATTTATCATTTTCTTCTTCAATTCCTCTGGCAGGAGAAGCAGAATTAATTATAATCAGCTTGGCGCCTTTATTAACCGCTATATATGAAGAAGACAGGTGCCATGCGTCCTCGCATGTTAATATAGATGCCTTTGTTCCTAAAATATCGAACACCCCAAATGCTTTGCCCTGTTTAAAATAGCGCATTTCTTCAAACATGCCGTAAGTCGGCAAATATACTTTTCTATGGATATGCAGTATATTGCCTCCTGATAAACAACATGTGCTGTTATAAAAGTTAAAATCTTCATCGGATTCAACAAATCCGGCAATTATTGCAATTTCGCCGCTTTTATCTAAAAGACCGTCCAAAATACGGTCATTAGATTTTTTTAAATCTAATTCGCAATTATTATCTTTTATTTCATGATTCTTATTTTTTATTTCATTTTTATTATTTATTGTATTTCTATACCCGCCGTTTCCGATATTTCTATCTTTAACTTTGTCTGCAGCAATATTATTTACTATAATATCGTTTAAATTTATGGCAGAATCATAAACGGCATCTTTCAAAAAATAGCCCGTCAGCGACAGTTCCGGAAATATTACGAGCTCACTGCCTGCCTGTTTTGCTCTGTCTATATATTCCAGATGCTTCTCAGCATTATGAGTTAATAATCCAGGTACTGGAGCAATTTGCGCTAAAGATAATTTAATCAAATCCATTTTCAAAAAATATAAGTTTAATCGAACTGTTAGATAAATATTCTATCGATATTATTGCATAGTTTATCGATTTCGGCGTTTCCGTGTACTCCAGCAAAAATAATTCCGACACTTTTGCTATTTTATCTCTCTTTTTACCGTTAACGGCTTCTAAGGGCATTCCAAAATTATTCTGGAATCTTGACTTAACCTCGATAAAATAAATGTTATTTTTACTTTTATCGGCTATTATATCAATTTCCCCGCATTTTTTTCTAAAATTAACTGCTATTATTTTATATCCTAATTTCTCTAAAAATTCTTTAGCTAATTTTTCTCCGGTTTCTCCTTTTTCCCTGTTGAATGATTTCGCCTTCATTTTATCTCATAAATATAATTTCGTTGATTGATTGTTAACCTTTTTAACTATTATAATTCATAGATAAATTAATTAAAACATATTTATAATGACTATTCCAAAAATATAACAATAATCGGATATAATAATAAAATACAATAATAATCAATATATACTTATTATAATAATTCTTAAAGCCCGATAGATTGACTATGAATTGAAAGCAGACTGATTTATTGTTTGTCAAATTTAAATATTTTCCTTTATCTGTGTTATACTGATTTTGATTTATTAGCTGATTTATTGTCTGTCAAATTTAAATGTTATCCTATGTATGTCGGTTAATCCTAATTTTATAATATTTTCTTTATGTTCCTTTGTTGCGTATCCTTTATGATTTTTAAAACCGTATCCGCGATATTTTTTATCATAATATTCTATCATAATTCTATCCCTTGCAACCTTTGCTACAATGGAAGCGCAGGATACTAATTTTACTTTGATATCTGCTTTTATGATAGACAACGCTTTAAATGACGTACTGCGGGATGAAGCGGTGTCTGTTTTATTCAGATTTTTCAGCCCTTTAGGGATATAAGGACCGTCTATAATGACTACGTCAGGTTTTACGGTTAGATTATTAAACGCTCTTTCCATAGAAAGTAGTGCCGCATTTAATATATTAATTTCATCAATTTCAACATTGGATGCCGTACCGATTGATACGAAAGTCGCATTTTTCATTAGATAATCAAAAAAAAATTCTCTTTTATCGGGGCTTAATAATTTTGAGTCTTTAATACCGGTTGGAATTAATTTTTTATCGATAATTATTGCGGCTGATATTACAGGACCGGCTAAACATCCTCTGCCGACCTCATCAATACCGCAAATTAGTTTCATAATGCTTTTATCATTAACTTCTTTTTACTTTTCATTTTTTATTTATTGTAAATATTATAACAAAAACTTATTTTTCCTTACAAACTCTATAAAATCATTTATCCTTTGCAGAGTTCGTGCTTCGCCCAGCGCAAAAATAACTTCATAGATGCCGGGGCTTATTTTTTCTCCGGTAAGCGCTATTCTTATTAACATAGCTTTATGTTTTAATGACCATTTGTTTTTGGAAAAAAAACCGTCGAAAGATTCTTTTATAAAATTAAGGCAGCCGACGCCGTTTAAGCTTAGAGTGTTTAACTGTAAATTTTTGACAAAATCCATTAATTGATTTAGAAAATATATAACTTCATCCGCAGCAGATTCTTTCCGTTCCGAATTATCATTATATTCATTATTATTTAATTCATTTAGTTTAAATTTGTCTATTTCGCCGAGAAGGTTCGTATCATATGAAAGAGCGCCTTTATTTAAATAAAAACCCATTTTTTCTTTTATTTCAACTAATGTTTTTGCTCTCGGTTTTAAAGCGTCTATTAAAACCGCAACATTTTCACTGTATTGGATTATTTCGCCTTTTTCGGCGTTATTATTTTCATTTTCTATGTTAGTTGCATTAATATCATTTATCAAACTTACTAATTCCTCAGCCGTTTTTTGTTTAATATAATGAGCATTGAGCCATAATAATTTTTCTTTATTAAATACGCCTGCGGATTTGCTTATATGTTTTAAATCAAAATATTGTATCATCTCGTCAATGGACAATATTTCATCGTTGCCGTGAGACCAGCCTAATCTTACGAGATAATTTATAAGAGCTTCGGGTAAAAAACCGTCATTTTTATATTGCATAACTGCCGTTGCGCCGTGTCTTTTAGACAGCCTTTTACCGTCATTTCCAAGAATCATGGAAACATGTGCAAACGCCGGGGGTTCAAACCCAAGAGCTTCATAAAGCAATACCTGCTTAGGAGTGTTGCTCAAATGGTCGTCTCCTCTTATAATATGCGTAATGCCCATAAGAGCGTCGTCTATAACAACGGCGAAATTATACGTGGGAATTCCGTCTGTACGCATAATAACAAAATCGTCAATTTCACTGTGATTGACGGAAACAAACTGGTCCCGTATCAGGTCTTTAAATTTAGTAAACTTATTGCCGTCGCTTCTATCAGTTTTAAATCTAACCACATGCGGTAAATTTAAATTCTGTTCATCGTCTGATAAGTTACGGCATTTTCCGGAATACATCGGTTTTTTGCCTTCTGCTATAAGCTTATTTTTATCTTCTTCGAGAGAATTTGCAGTACAATAGCAATTGTAGGCTTTACCTTGAGCTAAAAGTTTTTGGCAATATTCTTTATATATATCTAATCTCTGAGATTGATACAAAACGGGTTCGTCGGATACCAGTCCGAGCCACTTCATACTTTTAACGATATCTTCTTCATACGCTTTTAAAGACCGTTCTAAGTCTGTGTCTTCAATTCTTAAAATAAATTTGCCGCCGAAATGTTTGGCATATATATAATTAAATAGCGCTGTCCTGGCTCCGCCGATATGCAAATATCCCGTAGGACTCGGCGCAAATCTTGTTTTTACCATATTGTTACCATTTAATATATTATTATTGTATATTATGATGTATATATCTACTTGTTATATATCTTGTATATCCGTCTTTATAAATTATTATTTAAAACGCAAAAATTACATAATCCGCATCATATTTTATTTGTTTATGATGCGCGGCAAATTATATATATTGATTATTATTAATATACTACGATGGAAGAATATCCTACAACGCTTGAATAATCTCCTGAAGCCTCTCCGGAGTTTGTATAATTAATTAATTTTGCGTTATTTTTTCCAGCCATTTTTGCGATTAGCAGCATAATTGAAACAGGAATAAAACCGCACATAGAAATATTATTATTTATAACTTTGTTATAGAGACCTTCGGAATCCAGCCGGAGAATTTCGTTTATAGCTATAGAATCTTTCATTTTAGCCTCTTCGGCACTTTCGTAATGAGTCATATCGGAACTTGCTACCACCAGAATGTCATCAAGCAAATCCAATTTTACAATCGCGTTATAAATAGCTTTAGCCGCTTTTATTACGTCGTTATATCGGACATACGATATGACAAGCGGAACTATTGAAAAATTTGCCATAAAATAATGAATCAGCGGAATCTGCACTTCAAGCGAGTGTTCTTTCAGCTGAGCTTTATCGTCATGCCGGAAAGGACTGTCGGTCTGGTTAATAATCTCATCTGCAAGAGCAGAATTAATCGGCACATTAAACGAACCAAAATTATAACTTCCTTCATTCATAACAGAAAAAGCAGTCCCTAATCCGGTATGATTAGGACCTATAATTATTATATTTTTTTTAATGTTAATAGAAGAAAACCCCATAAAAGCCGTCTTTCCTGAATAAATATATCCAGCATGCGGAGAAACTATCCCTAAAGCGTTTATTTTATTTTCCGGAATATCCACATTAAAAGATTTTATAATAGCATTTATCTGATTTATATCTGCGGGATAAAAAGAACCTGCCGCCGCCGGATTGCGTACTGTCAGTTAAATCACCTTCTAAATTTTAATATTAATCAATTATTTTATATTATTATAGACTGCAAATCTACTCAACGTATATAAGCGTCTCGTCAGGGTTTGCCATGTCGCCTTCTTTAACGTATACTTCCTTTATAGTACCGTCTATGGGCGTATGAATTTCATTTTCCATTTTCATGGCTTCAACTATTAGCACGGTATCACCCGCACTGACGGTATCGCCTTTTTTTACCAATAATTTTGTAATTCTGCCGGGCATCGGAGCATAGACATCTCCTTCTCTTTTAGGTGAAGGACGTTTTGACCTTGCGACATTTTCACCGACTATCTCGCCTCCGTAACTTGGGACGATTTCCGTAAGCGACTCTATCGTTACTTCTTCCATTGTTCCGTCTACATTTAAAAAGAACGGTCTTTTCTGGTCAGATTTATGCCCTACGCCGGCAACTTTTATTTTATAATTTTCACCGTGCACGGTAACAATAAATTCACTCGGCACAAGATCGCCGTCCCTAAATTTTTCAGCTTCCACAAATTCATTGGAAAGCATTAACCCGCCTGACATATCGGCGGCAAATTCCATACCATCTGTTTGAATTTTATAATCTGGCAATTTTCCGTCTTTTCTGTCTTGAAAAAAATCAATGGAAATCTGCGGAAATAATATATAACTCATAATATCTTCGTCGCCGGTTATAAATTCTTTAATTTTGTCTATGTTCTGTCCCAATTCAGGTTCTAAGAGGTCAGCCGGTCTTACGTTTATAAATTCTTCATTGCCTAAAGCCTTTTTTCTTACATCTTCGTTTATTGCAGCCGGCGCTTTGCCGTAAAAACCCTTTAGATAATTTTTGGTTTCGCTGGTTATAATTTTATATTTTTCTCCGGTTATTACATTAAGAGCTGCCTGAGTTCCGATAATCTGCGAAGTCGGCGTTACTAAAGGAGGGTAGCCTAAATCTTCACGCACCTGAGGCACTTCGTATAAAACTTCATCCATTTTATCAAGCGCATTTTGTTCTTTAAGCTGATTTGCAAGATTCGACATCATTCCGCCCGGAACCTGAGTAACAAGCACATCGGCATTAAGACCCGTATATTCACTCTCAAAAACTTTATATTTTTTTCTTACTTTTCTAAAATAATCGGCAACTTCCTTAAGTTTTTCTAGGTCAAGGTCTACATCGTAACCCATTTCCGATAAAGTAAACACCATGGATTCCGTCGGCGGATGGGACGTTCCGCAACACATTGACGATATAGCGGTATCTATGATATCCGCTCCGCCTTCAACCGCTTTTAATAGAGCCATTGAGGCAAAACCGCTTGTTGAATGTGAATGAATATGGATAGGTAAATTTACGACTTTTTTAATCATAGATACAAGTTCATAGGCTTTTATTGGAGAAAGCAGACCCGCCATATCTTTAATGGCTATTGTATCGGCTCCCATTTCTGCAAGTTCCACCGCCATTTCAGCAAACAATTCATTTGTGTGAACAGGACTGGTTGTATAACATATAGTCGCTTCCGCTATCTTTTTTCTTTTTTTTACGGCTTCCATTGATTTTCTGATATTTCTGAAATCATTCAGCGAATCAAATATCCTAAATACATCTATTCCGTTATTAACGCTTAAATCTATAAATTTTTCTACGACATCGTCGGCATAATGACGGTATCCTACTAAATTCTGTCCTCTTAAAAGCATCTGAAGTCGGGAATGTTTGTAAGATTTGCGTAATTTTTTAAGTCTTTCCCACGGGTCTTCTTTGAGAAATCTCAGACATGAATCAAAAGTCGCTCCTCCCCAGACCTCCAACGACCAAAATCCTATGGTATCAAGGACGGGGGCTATTCCCAAAATATCTGGAGTAGTCATTCGCGTAGCCAGCAACGACTGATGCGCATCCCTTAAGGCAACTTCCATAAAATCAACTTTTCTTATATAATTTTCTTTTTCTTCATTCATAATATCACGCCCATTATTTTTATAAATTAACTTAGTTTAGTTATTTTCTATGTTTTTATATGCCATAATACGCCGCAATAGCAGCCGATATAGCAAGAATCCTGTCGAACGGATCGCGCTGTACCTTATAATCTCTTAAATATTGTCTTTCTTCAATAAAATGGGTATCAAAATTTCCTTTTATAAAATCTTCGTCTTCTATAATTTTTAACTGAAACGGTATTGTAGTTTTTATGCCTTTTACGACAAATTCCTGCAGGGCTCTTGATGCTCTTCTTACCGTTTCATCCCATGTTCTTCCGTATACGGTCATTTTAGCAATCATTGAATCGTAATAAGGCGGCAAAACATAATCTTTATATACAGACCCGTCTATCCTGACACCGATGCCTCCGGGCGAGTAGTATGCCGTGATCTTCCCGGTGCTTGGAGCAAAATCTTTTCTCGGATTTTCGGCATTAATTCTGCATTCTATAGCATAGCCTCTTAATACAACGTCTTCCTGTTTAATATCTAATTTTTTGCCCATTGCAATTTGGATCTGCTCCCCGACTATATCTACCCCTGTAATCATTTCGGTAACAGGATGTTCAACCTGAATTCTGGTGTTCATCTCCATGAAATAATAATTGCCGTCTTTATCCATAATATATTCTATGGTTCCGGCATTTCTGTAATCACAGGCTTTAGCTGCAGCAATGGAGGACTCGCCCATTTTTTTTCTTAGCTCTTCTGTTAAAATGAGAGAAGGCGCAATCTCGATAAGTTTCTGATGTTTTCTTTGAATAGAACAATCTCTTTCGCCTAGATGTATTATATTGCCGTAATTATCCGCAAGAATTTGAAATTCTATATGATGAGGCTTATCTACATATTTTTCAATAAAAACTTCAGGATTTCCGAAAGCTTTTTCAGCTTCAGACCTTGAGAGCGAAAAATTTTTTTTAATATCATCGTCGTTAAAGCAAATTCTTATTCCTTTGCCGCCGCCGCCTGCGGAGGCTTTTATCATTACCGGATACCCGATGCTATTTGCAATGCTTAATGCATCTTCCTCAGATTCGACTCCGCCTTCGGAACCTCCGACAACGGGTACGCCCGCCTGACGCATAAGTTTCTTTGATTCTATTTTACCGCCCATCATAGAGATAGATTTAGCTGATGGGCCTATAAAAACAATCCCTCTTTTTTCGCAGTATGCGGGAAATTTGGCGTTTTCCGACAAAAAACCGTAGCCAGGATGTATCGCATCAACTCCTATATTTACTGCAAGATCAACTATCCTATTGACGTTTAAATACCCTGAAATAGGACCAGGCCCTACAAGATATGCCTCGTCCGCTTTTTTAACGTGCAAAGCCTGCGAATCGGCTTCGGAATAAATTGCAACCGTCTTAATACCGAGCTCTTTGCATGCCCTTATAACACGGGAAGCTATTTCGCCCCTGTTGGCTATTAATACTTTTTTAAATTTTTTCATATGGTCTCTTTTATATAAAATATCTTCAAACAGTTAATCTTTATTGATTGCAAATGTTTCTCCTAAACATCGACATCGTACATTTTGCATTTTAAGTTAGATAATAAGCTTAATTAGTCAATCAAAAAGTAAGGAAAATTTTAATTTTATACTGACGTTACTGAAGACGATAAATAAACATTCAGGTAAATAAAGGCTGTCTTTATTCCTTTTTTATATTAAGAT
>JAKAQK010000229.1 GCA_021822625.1 bacterium
ACAGCTCAAGCCGCCCTTGAACCTTGCGGCTTGCCGTTTATAATATCAGAAAGGGGCAAAGGGGGTGATGAAGGTTGATTGCGATTATTAATAAAACGTATTAAAAGGCAAAATAATAATACAAAGGGTATTATGACAAATTAAAAGTTAAATTCAATAGACAAATTAAAAGTTGACAACATAAAAATACTTTAGCCTTTATTTTATGGCATAAATGCCGACGCCTTTTCATGATTTTGTCTAAACAATGTAAATGAATATTTTATTGTCGTTTATGAAAGATTTATTCTTGATTAACATTTATGGATTATAATTATTTTATAAATAATTTTAGCTTGTGAAAACATAGTTCGCTAAAATTAGTCAATTAAATTTAATTTAACTTAATTTAATTAAAAGGAGATTTAACATGAAAAAGTTTAAAATTTTTTTCTTATTTCTGTTTTTGTTAGCATTTGTTTTTGCCGGAACGTATTTTGCAGGCAAAGTTTCCGCATTTCAAACTATGCAGAAACATAATATCATGCGGCATAACTTTATGCGCTGCCGTAAAACGAAAATGGATATGGGAATGTTCAATATTTTTATGCTTAAAAAGAAATTGCATTTGACTAAAAATCAGTTTCATCAAATTAGGATAATTAAGCGGCAGGAATTTACGGCTTTTAAGTCAAATATGAGGAACTTTAGAAATCCGCTGCTTTCGGCGATGAAATCGGGAACGTTTAACAAAAACGTTTTTGTAGCAAATATTACGAATAAAGTTAAAAATATGGCTGAAATCAGGGCGAACTTTCTTGAAAAATTCTCCAACGTTTTGACGCCTGCGCAGAGAAGCAGGTTTGTATTTCTTATGAAGAAAAAGATTCATAACAGGATTAAACGCCTTGAGTTTATGAAAAAAATGTTAAACAAAAGAATCAAAATGATGAAAGAAAATTTATCCGAATAATATTTATCGCTATCGCGGTTTAATTTAAATTTTGCCGAAGCAGACGAACTATTTTTTAATGCGGCTGCTTCGGCTATTGCATTTATTTAATTAATATTTTGATATAATGTGCTTTAAACTATTATGACAAAAGTTATAATGATCGAAGACGATAAAGAAATTGCCGGACTCTTAAGAGAATATCTTTATAAATTCAATATAGACCTTATAAATTTTGAAAACGCAAACGAAGGACTTAATGCTTTAAAAGAAGACGCTAACAGCTTTGACCTTTTAATTTTAGATCTGACTTTACCCGAAGCCGACGGATTAGAAATATGTAAATTGGTATCGCAAAAGTATCGCCTGCCTATAATTATTTCTTCGGCGAGAGGCGACTATTCCGATATAGTTACCGGCCTTGAAATCGGGGCAGACGATTACGTCGCAAAACCGTACAACCCCAGAGAACTCGTCGCCAGAATAAGAGCCGTAATCAGAAGAAAAGCGCTGGCAAATAATGACGATTACGGTTTTGAAATAGACGAAAGCAAAATGCTCGTAAAAAAAGACGGCAAAGCCTTAGATTTAACGTCTGCGGAATACGAACTTTTTTCAATTTTATATAAAAACAGGGGCAACGTTATTACAAGGGACTATATTCTCGAAAATATAAAAACTATGAGTTATGAAAGCATCGACAGGACCGTCGACGTTTTAATAGGAAGGATCAGAAAAAAAATAGGGGACGACCCAAGAAATCCCAAATATATTAAATCCATAAGGGGTTACGGATATAAATTTTATGAAGATGAAAATTAACAGGCGCTCTGTTATGAATTTAATTTTATTATTTTATTTTTAACCATCGTTGTCTGTATATAACCTATTTATATTATTACAATTTATAACAATTTTTCAAAAACTTCTTCCGGCGTCATTAATGCTGCAAATAAATTGAGTTTACCGGCATCAAAATGGGCATGATGTTTCAAAATAACAACCGCTTTTGCTTTTGATGATTTACCGACTTCAATAAACTTTAAAAAACGACAGCCGTCTAACTTTAAACTTTCTGCAATTTTTATTTTCTCGGCGGTAACAAATTTGCCTTTTTCTTTTAAAAATTTTAACAGGCAGTCAATACTCTTTTTTTCTAAACCCAATTTATTTAATTTATCGAGATAATCTAAATAAATTCTATCGTCTACAGCAATATCGAATCTTTCGTCGAATAAATAATCTATAAGCCTTCCGCAGCAACTTTCCGCGTTAACGAGTCCTTCTATAAATACGTCGGATTCAATCACGAGCGTAAGGCTATGACTGTTTTCTTTTATTTTCTTATAAAAGAAAGGTAAATCATTCTTTAGCATCACTAATTTTCGTCCCCTTATTTATAAACGATTCCCTTAAATTCCTCACGGTATCTTTTAATTTTATTAATTTCCATGAATTAAGCGTTTCGTTTAGAATGCTTTCGTCAATCGGTATCATTAAAGCAACAGGCTGACCGTTCTGAGTTACGACGATTTCGCCTTCTTTTTTTAGATCCTCAAACACTTTGTTAGTATGTAGCCTGAGGTCGCGTGAAGGAACGAATTTCATTAATTATCTCCTCTTGCAAAAAACTCATAGACAGCCTTGAATATTATATATTATTTAATATAACAAACTAATGTTACAATTTTATTACATTTATGTTAAATTTATGTTAAATTTTGTTACAGAATTGTTACACTTTTTGAATTTATTCCTATGCCTCGTTCTTTATAATCTTTATAATTTACATTTAAATAGAATAATATTTTGATTATTCTAGATCGGAA
>JAKAQK010000061.1 GCA_021822625.1 bacterium
TGACTATATATATGCGGAAAAAATCAATAAAAATGCCAAAGAAAAATATGGCAATGATAATGACAAGGCATTCTCGATATGTTTTGCTGAAGAAACTGAACCGCCGGAAGAAATAAAAGCGCTTTTTAATAAAGCTTTAGAATTGGCTGGTGTAAAAAAGGAGGGATTTATTTGAAAAGAAAAATAGCCAAAAAATCCATAGGTTATTCTTCTTTGCTGGTTATAGAATGTGATTCTTATAAACTAGAAAGTCAGCAATTATCTATTGCCCCTATAATAGATAAGATATTTTCTGATTTTAAACTTAAAAAGTATAAATTTATTCCAATAAACACTAAAAATGATTGGTTAAGCTGTTTTGCCGATTTAGAGAATGAAAAACAAAAATATGATGTCGTAGTATTAATAGGTCATTCAAATGAATCAATGATAATGATAAGCGAAGCAGATAATTTTACGATAGAATGGGGAACTATACCGCAATATCTTAATAAAACGGTAAAACCAAAATGTTTAATGCTTATCGCATGCGACGCCGGACGGTTTCTCCCTTCTAAAGCTCTGTTTGACGGTTTACCAACATTAAAAGAATTATATGGCTCTCCTATTATAACTTCTCGCGAACAATTTTATGTGCTAATTATCGAACTTCTTTGTATTCTTCCAAATGCGCCAATAGAGTCATTATTTAAAGACATCATAAATTTACTAAATACGCCCGATCAAGAGCAAATTAACATCCTTCTGCTAAAAATTTTACCCCCTTTATTTTCAAATTATGATGTAAAAAATAGGGATAGCATTATGACGAGCATTAATTATTTTAAAAATGGCGGTATTGTTTTGAAGCATACAAGAAACAGTTATGAAAAAAACAAAGTATTGGAGGAACTTAGTCTTTATAAACTTTTAGATTTATTTTATAAAAAATTTATAAATTAAATTCCGTATATAATATAATGAGATTAAGAGGAATAAAAGAAGGAGTAATTTATGGCGGGTAAATCGGAAATAAAAAAAAGAGAACTTGAGCAATACGACCACAAAGGCAAAGAGCGGATTAACAACCCGCCGGTAGGCTTGGTTAATCCTGAGACTGATAAAGACTGGCCTAATAAGAAATATCAATATGACCCCCATTTGGATCCACAGCTCGTATGGGCTGGGAAAGCAGAGCATACGGCGTTTGAAGTGCCGACCGTTTCTTTGCACGTCCATGAACGCATTGACCCGAGAACCATTATTGAAGCAGTAAGAAAGAAAAACGGAGATAGTCTCCAACTATCCCAGCCGTCGCTTTTTTCATCTTTAGAAGAAAATCCGCCGCTTCGGGAGGCAGTTGATTTTTATAAACATAGGCATAACTGGTCTAACCGTATGATTGCTGGAGACTCTCTTCTTGTAATGAACTCCCTTTTGGAAAAAGAAGGCATGTCAGGCAAGTTACAGATGGTTTATATGGATCCGCCTTACGGTATCAAATACGGAAGCAATTTTCAGCCATTTGTTAATAAAAGAGATGTAAAAGACGGCAAAGACGAAGATTTAACTTCCGAACCAGAAATGATTAAAGCATTTCGCGATACTTGGGAACTAGGCATTCATTCATATCTAACTTATATGAGGGATAGATTGCTACTTGCAAAAGAACTCTTAAGCGATAGCGGAAGTGTTTTTGTTCAGATTAGCGACGAGAATGTACATTTAGTGAGAAATATTATGGATGAAATATTTGGCAGAGATAATTTTGTTAGTTTAATATCATTTACAACTACCAGTGGAATTCCTTCAAAAACATTATCGAGAGCAGGCGATTATATCCTTTGGCATGCAAGGAATAAAGAAAAAATTAAATATAATCAATTATATAAAGAAAAGTCCTTAAATGAAGAGGTTGGACATTACAATCTTGTTTGTTTAAAAAATGGAATCATAAGGCGTCTCACTAAGGAAGAGGTTCAAAATATAGAAAGTTTACCGGAAGGGGCAAAGTTGGCAACTTCTCAATCTTTAACTTCACAAGGAGAAACAAAGACTGAACAAGAAGTTGAATTAGAAGGTAAAAAATTTATTACTCCTTCCGGGCAACATTGGAAGACAACAGTTCTTGGCATTAAGGCACTTTATGAAAAAGGAAGAATATTATTTGCCGGAAATTCTATAAGATACTTAAGATATGCAGATGATTTTTTAGCTATACCTGTTACGAATAATTGGATAGATACAGTTATAGGGAGCCAAGAGAAGGAATATGTAGTTCAAACATCAACAAAAACAATTCAGCGTTGCATCCTTATGACCACCGACCCAGGCGACCTTGTTTTAGACCCTACCTGCGGAAGCGGAACAACCGCCTATGTGGCCGAGCAATGGGGACGCAGATGGATTACCTGTGATACTTCCCGCGTTGCCATTACCCTTGCAAAACAAAGGTTAATGACGGCACAATACGACTATTATAAATTAGCCCAACCAGAAGAAGGCGTCGGAAGCGGATTTGTTTATAAAACCGTTACTCATATCACGCTTAAATCGCTTGCTAACGATGAACCTCCTGCCACAGAAACCCTCTATGATCAGCCTTATATAGATAAATCCAAAGCGCGCGTAACGGGGCCGTTTACTGTTGAAGCAGTACCTTCGCCTGTTTCAAAAAGCCTCGATGAAATTGATAATATTGGAGCCTCCGATATTTCAATTGCCCGTTCCGGCGAGACACTCCGTCAATCGGAATGGCGGGATGAACTTTTAAATAACGGCGTTCGCGGAAAGGGAGGGCAGTATATTAAATTTAGCCGAGTCGAACCTTTGTCCGGCACACGTTATATTCAAGCAGAAGCTGAAACCAAGGAAGATGAAGTTAATAAACGTCAGAGGGTATTTATAGTATTTGGACCTGAATATGCTCCAATGGAAAGCAGGCAGGTGGAACTTGCTATTGAAGAGGCTCAATCCTTAAAACCTAAAGCAGATATAATTTTATTTGCCGCATTTCAGTTTGACCCGGAAGCTGCAAAAGACATTGACGAAACAAATTGGCCTGGAGTTACATTATTGCGCGTCCAGATGAATGCTGACCTCTTTACCGACGATCTTAAGAAAAAACGTACCAGTAATGATAGTTTTTGGCTGTTAGGCCAGCCGGACGTGCGGATTATGAAAATAGAAAAAGGCAAGCATAAGGGAAATTTTCAGTTAGAAGTAAAAGGATTTGATTATTACGACACTAAAACAGGCAATGTTGTTTCCGGAGGACAAAATAATATTGCAATGTGGATGCTCGATACCGATTACGACGGAAGAAGTTTATTTCCTAGGCAAGTTTTTTTTCCTATGGCTTCGGATACCGAAGGGTGGAGTAAGTTGGCAAAAAACCTTAAAGCCGAGATAGACCAGGAATTGATAGAAGCATATCGCGGCACCGTTTCACTGCCTTTTTCGGCAGGCGAATATAAAAGGTGCGCGGTTAAAATAATTGACGATAGAGGTATAGAAAGCCTAAGAATCATAAATTTATAGGATTATTATGGAAGGAATAAAAAATATAGATAAACTTATTATAAATTCTCCTTACGAAGAACCGAAAGAACACTGGTCATATGACCGTGCAACCAGGACTTTTAGTAGGGTTTATGGAAGGAGACCTGCAGGATACGTAATGGCAACGCCTAATTCCAGATCGTTTGACGACCCCGGTATTTTTATCGAGATTAAACTTGTAAACGATATAAGAAAGCGCGTTCAAAAATGGCGCGAAAATGGTTATTTAGGAGTTACCGGTATTACGAAAAGACTTCTTGAGCACTGGTATAATCCCGAAGAGAGGCAATATAGAAGATTTTTTTTCTGCCAGCTCGAAGCCATAGAAACATTAATCTGGTTGGTTGAAGCACCGGATTCTGAAAAAACCGGCATAGAGTTATCTTCCGACGGCGGCGAGTTTAATAGGATCTGTTCAAAAATGGCTACCGGTTCTGGAAAAACCATAGTAATGTCCATGCTTATAGCCTGGCAGGTTCTGAACAAAATCGCATATCCAAAAGACACAAGGTTTTCAAAAAACGTTTTTGTCGTAGCTCCTGGACTTACCGTAAAAAACAGATTGCAGGTTTTAATCCCCGATTCAAATAATAACTATTACGACGAGTTTAATATTATACCCGTTGGTCTTATAGAATACTTAAGACAGGGCAAGGTCGTCATAAACAACTGGCATGCGCTAAGTTGGGATACAGAGGAAAGATTGAGAAAAAAGAAATCCGTCGATAAACGCGGTGCAAAAAGCGACGAGGCTTATGTGCGGGAAGTTCTCGGCGATATGGCGGCAAGTAAGAATATAGTCGTTATAAACGATGAAGCTCATCATGCTTGGAGGTCGAATTTGGCGGCTGAGGGCAAATATATGCGTCAAAGGGATATGAAAGACAGTGCGGAAGAAGCTACTATTTGGGTTGGCGGACTTGACCGGATTAATAAGGCACGCGGAATTTTAAGTTGTTTTGATTTTTCCGCTACGCCGTTTGCCCCTTCAGGAAAAAGATCCGATGAAGAAACTCTTTTTAACTGGATAGTCAGCGATTTCGGATTGAACGACGCAATAGAATCAGGTCTTGTAAAAACCCCGAGGGTAGTTTTAAGAGACGATAGCCGTATAGACGTAAAAAGTTATAAATCGAGGCTATATCATATTTATATGGACGATGAGGTTAAAGACGACATTAACCGCAAGGCTGAAGCCTCGGAACCTTTGCCCGATTTAATAAGAAACGCTTATTATCTCCTCGGCAAAGACTGGCTCATAACGAAAGAATCATGGGATAAGGCAGGACAAGAAATTCCGCCGGTTATGATAACCGTCGCAAACAGAACGGAAACAGCGGCAAGGATTAAATTTGCATTTGACCATAACGAGATATTAATTCCTGAGTTATGCGATCCTGAAAGAATACTACAGATAGACTCCAAGGTTCTTGGTGAAGCGGAGTCTCAAATTGATTTAGCGGAAACTACGCACACCGATATTGAAGACGAAAACAACGGCAATGAGAACAGAAAGTTAAATAAAAAACAACAGGCGGAATATTTGCGACATGTTGTTGATACCGTCGGACAAAAGGGACAGCCTGGCGAAAAAATACAGAATGTGATTTCCGTAGGCATGTTATCTGAAGGCTGGGATGCAAAAACCGTTACACATATTATGGGTTTGCGCGCTTTTTCAAGCCAGCTTTTGTGCGAGCAGGTCGTAGGACGTGGATTAAGAAGGACTTCATACGAAGTTGGACAGGACGGATTATTTGAACCGGAATATGTGAATATTTTCGGCGTGCCTTTTACTTTTTTGCCGCATGAAGGCGGAGACGGCGCACCCCCTCCACCTAAACCGAAGACGACGATTGAACCTGTAAAAGAAAAGGAAAGATTTGCGTTGTCATGGCCGAACGTAATTCGCATAGACCGTGTTTACCGCTCGTCTTTAGGAATTAATTTCGATGAGATTAATCCGCTGGAACTTGATCCTTATGAGAACATAACGTCTGCAGAAATGGCGCCGATTTTAGAAGGCAAGCCTAACAGGGTAGGCGAAATGTCCGAAATTGACCTTAAAGATATTGCTCAGAGATTTCGCATGCAGACTATTATTTTTGAAACTGCCAAGCGTATTTATAACAATGAAAAGGAAAAATGGCAGGGAATCAAGGAGCATTTATTTGGACAGTTAATCGGAATAGTATCGCAATTTATAGAAAGGGACAAAATTGTTATAAAGAACGGTTTATTCGAAAACGACGAATTGCGTAAAATCGTCCTTATTATTTTAAATATGAATAAGATAATTCATTATGTCTGGCAGGCTATAAAACTTGAAAATACACAAGAAATTAAGCCAATTTTCGATACGGTTAAATCTATACGGTCAACAGGAGATATGAGAACGTGGTACACGAGTAAGCCTTGCGAATATACGATAAAATCGCATATTAATTTCTGCGTTTACGACAGTACCTGGGAAGCTACCGAATCCTACATACTCGATAAAAGCAAATATGTTGACGCTTGGGTAAAGAACGACCACTTGGGTTTTGAAATACTGTATAATTATCAAGGGGTAATCAGGAAATACTGGCCGGATTTTATTGTAAAATTAAGTAACGGCGTACAGTTAATTTTGGAAATAAAAGGAAAAGATGACGACCGAAATAAAGTTAAGCGAGAATTTCTAAATGAATGGGTTCAAGCAATTAACGTTCACGGCGGTTTTGGAAAATGGGCTTGGGCAGTATCAATGCATCCGAGCGATTTGGAAGGGATATTGAAAAAAAACTATTAGTTTTAAAGTTAACAGAATAAGGTCTTTTGTGTTTTATTGAATTTAAACCTATGAAATTTATGAAAAAAAGAGAAAAAATTTTAATAATAATTGGCGCTGGGGCATCAGTAGATTTTGGCATGCCATCAACAAATGATATTTCCGAGATTCTTAGAAACCTACATTTATATAAAATAAAAGACAATATAGATTTATATAATGAAATCGAAAATAAAGTAACAGAATACTATAATTCCTCCCATAAGGCAAAATTGATAAAGAAAACTAATTATGAAGAAGTTTTATATGTTCTATATTATTTAGATACCCTTTACGACCCCAATAATATAAATCCAATGTTAGCCCTTATAAGGCCTTTTAATGAAGAATCGTTCATTAAAAATCTTAAAATTACTATTTCACAATATTCTTCTTCGGAATTAAGCAACCTTTTAATAGATGAATTACTGAAGGTCTTTAGGGATAAATGTAGAAATATACAAACAAAATATACGAATGAACTGAATAAATTAAAAGATTTATTATTGAAACTTTCAGATAAATATGAAATAGGCATTATTTCTTTAAACTATGATGATATATTTTATCAGGCTAAACCAGATTTGTTCACAGGATTTAATTCATCTGGCGAATTTAGCCCTATCGAAACTATAAATAGGAAGGAATGGAATTTTATATATAATATTCATGGCAGTGTCCATTTTAATATGGAGGAATCAGGAAATGAATTGCATAAGATATTTTGGAGGGACTTGAATTATAAATACTCGGGGAATTCTTTCGGAAGGAATTTAATTAATACCACAGAAGGGATAGCTCTTCCTAATTCAGTTATTATTACCGGATATGAAAAGGCAATACAGCTTCAAAGGATGCCATTCAGGACTTATTATTCGGTATTGGATAGATTGATATTTGAGGCGGATAAATTTTTGATAATTGGTTATGGATTTGCGGATTTTCATATAAATAATGCTCTGAATTTAATGAATGAAAACAGGAAAAGGAATGTGCTTATAATTGATTATTCCGATGACAGTCAGGATCCTATCGCTATGCGGAATAATAATTTTACCTATAATTTATTTAAGACAATAACAGCGAATGGTTATGAATTTGTTGGTAGAAATTCAGATTATCGTCTTAGCGCAGAAGAATTTAAAAAAAATAAAGAATTTGAAGTCTCAAAAAATCCAGATTATCCTTTATCTTTTTGGCATAACGGATTTAAGGAAATATGCAATAATCCAAAATTACTTTTGAACGAGTTAAAGTTGTAATTTTATTAATATGAGGGTATTTTTTTGCCTTAAGATATCGCTACATATTTAAAATATTTAAAACATGGTAGGAAAAGAGTGAAAGTATTAAAATCAATTGGTTCACAACAAGTTGGGTCAACATATAAGGATGACTTGCTTTCAATGCAAAAGATATTTGCTGAATCGGAGAGGCTATTCCTTGAATTTACAGATATCGTTCCTTTGGAACACAATCCTCCAGATGTTTATTCTCCAAAGCTTGCTATTATTATTCAAAGTGTTTCATCTCAGATAGACGGAATGCTCAAGCTTATTATCAGCGAACTCTTAGGAGGAATAAAAAAGCGGATGGACTACCCAACCATGGTTCAAAAGCTTGATGAAAAAGGTATGCTATCCGCTCAAAAGCTCACATTGCAAGTCAAAATGGAGCCATTAACTCCATTTAAGGATGGGCAATCCTCTTGGTGGCAGGCATACAATAATCTAAAGCACGAACTGCCTGCTGGACTCTATAGCGCAACACTAAATAACACTATTAAAGCATTGGGTGCTCTTTTTGCCCTGCACAGTATCGCTGAGATTCTTTATTTGTATAGCATCCCTGAAAAAGAAGTCAATATGCGACAACCCCGATTAAGCGTTTTAGACCAAACATATTGGTACGATTTTGAAGAAGAATTCAGAAATGATCCTAACAACAAGCGTGGGATAAAATTCATGATTAACGAACAATTAATTTATTGTGCGCCAATGACCCTTGCCAAACTCCAACCATACACGTGGACTGATGTCGGATTATACTCTAAAGTATTCTTTCATTTGTCCTTCTATCATGGGGTCTGGGGAACAGGCATCATCTGTTAAATTAAATATTTATCATCCAAGCATTAAGCGGAGGGCTATAGAACATTTGCGTAAATAATTATTGTCATAAATTTGTTCGCTTAACTAATGGTGAATATAAGTTATCCATTATATAATGATCGTATAAAAAAGATATTTTATTTTTTAGAATAAAGTGTTCGAATGTAGCTTCAGCATTGAGACGCGGTATACTGGCTTCAGTATTAATTTGACACTTAAGAAAACGGTAAATACTTTTACAGATTATATCCGAAGCTATAATTAATCTATTTTTTTATTTAAAGTCTTAGAAAATATTTTCATAAAAACATAAGTCATTAAGGTATATCAAGCCTGCCTGATAATATGCCTTATTGCTGATTTTATTCTTTTTTATATAGCTTTAAAGCCGTTTTAGAGATTTCTATTGGCATTTTAAGAACAGAATGAATGCAGATATTTACTAATAATATGTTATAATTTACATATAACTTACTAATAATTAGATTATGTATAATTAAATAATGTTATAAAAATGAAAGCAACATTACATGACGATAAAGCTATTTTGGAATTTAATATCGGCAGCTATGATAAAAATACCATAGATTTTTTAACAAATATAGAGTTATCTCAAAAAAGCAAGGCAACGGAAGACGATATAAATTTATTATCGGATAAAATTGCCGAAACATGGTGGAAAACTAACGAAAACAGGTTTATAAATGAAGTTTAAGATAAAGCTATAAAAATAAAAAGAGGATTAACTTGTTCATTTTTGGCAGAAATGGACGTCCAGTAATTTCTGGAATGGATGTCCAATTAAAACGGAATACGCATAATATTATCAAGTTATAATTTTTAAATAATGAAAATGATGGAATTGGGTTTTAAATGATTATAAAAGACAAAGGGTATAATAAAGTATCTATAAATCAGTTTGATTTGCTTGGAAATAACGAAAATGCATTGTCAAAAGCGTTTGCTTTTACGTTAGCGAATGAACCTAAAGCGTTATTTAAGTTTTTGCATTATATAGGGATAAAAACAAGACATATTTTAGACAATTTTAAAAATATTTCCATTGAAATTGAAAAAACAAAAGACGATGGTAAAGATGGTAGAACAGATATTGAGATAAAATGGGAAAATAAATTTCATATAATAATTGAATCCAAGATTGATAAAAATAAAGCTACAAAACAACAACGTCAGTATTTATCGCGCTTTAATGACAATCAACAGAATATTTTATGTTTAATAACGCAGGAAAGGAATTTAATCGCTATAAAAGAGAAAAACATAGATATTGTAAATATACGTTGGATTGATATAATAAATCTTTTAAATGATAATAATTTATTGAATAATAATATAGTTAATGATTTTTTAAAGTTCGTAACTCGGAGTTACAAAATGAATACATTAAGAGAAGTTTCAGTTCAAGATCTAAAAATTACAATAGGAATTAAGCGATTTAAGGAATGCTTCGTTTACAAGAGTAAAGCCAATTACGCTATTCCTTCATATTTTGCGCCGTATTTTACAAATGAGGGCGTTAAGGATTATAATAAAACAGCTACTTTGGAAGAAAAAATACAACCTGGCATTTGGTATATCGCAAAAGTTTTATGTGTTTTAACTTTAGATGTCAATCAAATAAAAAATGAATTTAAATCAATCTTAGATAATTTGAAAAAATTTGCCGAAGGAATTGAATATAATAAAGAAGATTTAGTAGAAAAATGGAAGCGAGGTATAAAAGATTGTGAAATTGATATGGAAGACGCTGATGCGAAAAGTAGCGAAAATGAAAATGCTACATATTATTTTTTATCAGAACCGATAAAATTAAAGAAAGGTTTATTAAAAAGCCCAGTGGATAATTCTAAAGGTTGGATCGGTGGAAAAATACCAATTGGCAGGGATTTAGGATTTGACACTATAATTAAAAAAATTGTTGAAAGTTGTTCATAGGATATATTATAAGAAGTCATATCGGTGTTTATCGTTAAATTAATTCTATTGGCGACGGAAATATTGTTCCTGTTCTATCTTATCTTTAAAGTAAGGGAAGCGGTAAAAGAAATGCGTTAATTAAAATCAAAAATGCAATCGCTTATGAATTTGAAAGAAGTTTTTCAAATAATTAACTAATAATTTTGGAGGTTCTTATGTCAGTTTATAAGTTAGACGGGAATGTACTAAAAGGTCACGGTGGAAACAAAATTGGCGTGATAGATGGCAAATATATTCGTGACGATAGGGGTGGCAGAGTTGGAGAAATTGATGGAAAGTATATTCGTGATTCGCATGGAAGCAGAATTGCAGAATTTGACGGCAAAGACATTCGCGATGGCCATGGAAACAGAATTGCAACAATTGATGATGTTCGAAAATCAATCGAAGGCCCCGGTGGAATGTCTTTAGTTGCACTATGGATAATATTTGTACGTTAGGATATTTAATAAAATGCTACCTTTAATAGTTCTTTAAATATTTTTTAACAAATATAGAGCTATCCCAAAAAAGCAAGGCAACGGAAGACGATATAAATTTATTATCGGATGAAATTACCGAAGCATGGTGGAAAAATAACAAAAACAGGTTTATAAATGTTTTTGAGGGGTAATATGACCACAAAAATCCAATACAAAGACGAAGATTCAGGCATACTTAAAACAGCCAAAAAAATAATAACCGAAGAAGTAGAAAGGTACGGCTACAAAGTAGAATCCGTTTATTTATTCGGTTCGCGCGCAAGGGGAGACTTTAACGAAGACAGCGACTGGGATTTTTTTGTTGTTACCGATAAAGAAATTGAAGAACAATTAAAATGGGATATTTCCGTGAAAATTCGCAGAAGGCTGGCTATAACGAATAAAACGTCTAACGACATTTTTATTGCATCTGCAAAAAAATGGAAAGAAAAAAATCATGACGTCGGTTATTTAGATTATTATGTTTTAAATGAAGGCATGTCTTTATGAGCAAAGCATCGGCTAAAGAACTATTTTATATAGCAGAAGAAGATTTTAAAGACGGTAAAAAATTATATACCAATAATCCCGATGAATTTAAAAGATTAGTTTGTTTTTTAATGCAGCAAGCAGTCGAAAAATACATAAAGGCTTATTTGATTTACCACGATAAACCTTATAAAAAAACGCACGATATTTCTTTGCTAATACAAAATGCCGTTGAAATTAATGAAGATTTTAATGATTTATATGAAATAAACGCCGATTCTTTAACAGATTATGCGGTAGGAATAAGGTATGACAGAACCTATATAAATTTGCCCAAAGAAAAAGAAGCTGAAGCCGTTTTAATAGCAGAAAAAGTGCGATTATTTATTATGAAAAAACTTCCTGAATTGTCCGAGCAATAGCGCCTAATTTAATAAATTATATTTATAAATTCCGTTTTGCTACTATATTGCTACCGCATTTAAAATATCATAAAATTTATTAATAATATCAATAACTTATAAAGCAGGGTTTGTGATTCGTAATCAGCGGGTCGTAGGTTCGATTCCTATCGCCGGCTCCATTCAAAACCGCAGTAAATAAGCACTTTTCAGGCAATATCCTATATTGACATAATTTCAAAATTTACAAAAATTAATGTAAATTTATTTAATTTTGGATACAAAACGGATACATAGAATACAGTATGATATACCGAACTTAATTGTCAATTTTTATTTATCTTAGATTACCCGCAGTATTATTGATAAATAATAATTTGATTTCAAATTATTATTGGTATATAATACCAATAATGAAAGCCAAGTTGATTAAGCATATAAAAATCAAGGAAGACAGCGGCAATATTATAGAAATAAAGTTGTGGCAGGTGACTGTTTCCGCAGATAAGCCTCACGGTTATAAGTATTCCCTTGTTTATATAGTAAAGGGAGAGCGGGTTATCGGTTATGACAATGCCGAGGGCAAAGGCGACCATAAACACAATGAAAAGAACACTGAATTATATAAATTTAAAACTATAAGACGGTTAACGGAAGATTTTATGAAAGATGTCGAAGCCTATAAAAATAAAAAAAGAGGTTGATATTATGAAAGTTAAGAAAATTAAAATAGGAATAAAAAGCGTTAAATCGGTTCTGGAAGATTTTGCTATTTCTGCCGAAGCTATCGAAAAAGGCGAAAAGGTTAAGAGCGAAAAGGCAATTTATTTTGAAAGCATAGCAGGGTTTAGAAAAGCCCTTACTGTAAAAAGACTTGAACTGCTCCATACAATAAAAGAAAAACATCCTAAAAGCATTAACGAACTTGCAAGGTTTGCCGGTAGGGATATAAAAAGCATTGCAACAGATGTTAAAATACTTGAGAGCCTTGACCTTATCGATATGAAAAAGACTGAGGGAGGATGCAATAAATCCATGCCTACCGTTGAATACGCCAAAATAGGATTAGAAATAGCGGTTTGAAAAAAACAAATCGGATGAAATTACCGAAGCATGGTGGAAAGCTAACGAAAACAGGTTCATAAATGTTTTTGGGGAATAAAATGGCCACAAAAATGCAATATAAAGAAGAAGATTCAGACATACTTAAAACAGCCAAAAAAATAATAATCGAAGAAGTAGAAAGGTACGGCTACAAAGTAGAATCCGTTTATTTATTCGGTTCGCGCGCAAGGGGTATAATGAACCCATAAATCTGAACAGAACTTTTAAATTTCTTATTCCGTAACTTAAAAATCTGTTAGAATTTAAATTAAGGAATTTAAAAAAATCAAATTTAAAGGGGTAAACTAAAATGAGCAAAAACCACAGGAATTTTTCATCGGAATTCAAAACTAAACTCGTCATAGAGCTTTTAGAATCCGGAAAGACTCTAAACGAGATAGCCTCCAAATACGACGTGCTTCCCAAAAGCCTTATAGCTTGGAAGAGGCGGTTTATCGAAAACGCATCGATAGTCTTCG
>JAKAQK010000062.1 GCA_021822625.1 bacterium
ATCTCGCCGTATCTGTTTCCTACATTTTTTAAATCTGCTATAGGGCTTTGCAGCTTTTCCTTCATATTATCGTCAAAAGGCAGCTCCCACATTCTTTCTCCGGCTGCTTCAGAAATTGTAAGAATATTTTTAATAATGTCTCTATTATTGCCCATAACGCCGGAAGTATATTCTCCTAGAGCTACAACGCAGGCTCCGGTTAACGTAGCCAGGTCAATTATCTCGTCGACGCCTAAATCGCAAGCATACGAAAGCGCATCGGCAAGCGTAAGCCTTCCTTCCGCATCGGTATTGTCAATTTCTATAGTTTTCCCGTTTAATGCTTTAACAACATCATCCGGCCGCTGAGCTCCTCCTCCGGGCATATTTTCGCATGCAGCTACAATACCGTGAACTTCTGCATCCGGAGAAATTTTATTTATAAATTTCATAACGGCAAGAACACTGCATGCTCCGGATTTATCCGATTTCATCGTCGTCATATAATCGGCAGGTTTTAATGAAAGCCCGCCGCTATCAAATGTAATACCTTTTCCTAAAAGAGCAATTTTTTTAATTTTATCTTTTTTGCCGTTTTTACTATCTTTATTTTTTTTATCATTATTATTATCATATTGAAGATGAATAAATCTAGGAGGATTTTTAGATCCCCTCGCTACCCCGTAAAACGCGTTCATTCCTAATTCTAAAATTTTATTTTCATCAAATATTTTACATTTTAAATTATTATCTTTAGATATTTCTTTAGCAACAGATGCAAGATATTCAGGATTAATTACATTGCCCGGTTCATTAACTAAATCCCTCGCAAAATTGGTAGCGGAGGACGTAATCTCCCCAAATGTAAATCCTGCTTCTATATCTTTTAAATCTGATTTGCTTAATTTTAAATCTTTAAAAAAAACTTTTATTGCTTTTATAACAGTATCATTATTATTATCATTTTCCTTTTTGTTTTTACCTTTAGACTTATATTTTTTAAATTCATACATCCCAAGTTCTGTGCCTTCAACAATGGAAGCGCCTGCATAAAATAAATCATTTTTTTTAAATATATTGTCTGGCACAACAATTAAAATCTTTTCCAAAACACATCTTTTTGCAGTCTTGCACGCCGAAGACACAAGAATTCTGAGAACGTCGGTATTAAAATTGCTTCTTTTCCCTAATCCTGCTACTAAGATATACGATGGGTATTCTATTAATAATTTTTTATCTTTTTTAGCCTTAAAATCAACTTTTTTAATTCTTTCATAAATCAAGTCTAATTTCTCAAAAGAACTGCCATTTAAAAAGGTTTTTTCCTCTCCTTCAAAAATTCCGAAAACTAGAATATTATCAATATTCTTTATATTTTTTTCATTCTTTTTAATAACTTCTAATATTGCATCCTCTACTTCAATTATCTTAAATTCCAATTTGCTGCCCTCCATAATTTATATATAATATATAATGTAATAATATGTTGTATTACGCGCTGCAAGTAACCCGTCAATCTTCTTCAATCGTTGATAAGTCTCCTTCGCTAATACCCATTTCGCGAGCCTTTAAAACTCTTCTCATAATTTTGCCGCTTCTTGTCTTCGGTAAAGAATCTACAAATTCAATCTCGTCCGGTTTTGCAATAGGTCCCAAATGGGTACCTACGTTATTTCTTATATCTTCCATTAAAGAATCGCTTTTTTCAATACCCGGTTTTAATACTACAAACGCTTTAATTGAATTGCCTTTCAGTTCATGAGGCTTTCCTATAGCGGCGGATTCGGCAACAGCTCCATGGGTTATTATGGCGCTTTCTATTTCGGCAGTTCCAAGCCTGTATCCCGATACTTTAATTACGTCGTCAATCCTCCCCATAACGTAAAAATAACCGTCGATGTCACGCTTAGCGGTATCGCCTGCCAGATATATGTTTTTGCCGAATTTAGAAAAATAAGTTTCTTCATATCTTTTATCGTCGTTATAAATCGTTCTCATCATTGACGGCCATGGTTTTTTAACGACTAAATAGCCGCCTTTTTCCGGTTCGCAGCTATTCCCGTCCTCATCAAATATATCGGCATCTATACCCATGAACGGCTTACCGCAAGAGCCTGGTTTTAAAGGCATTGTAGGTATAGGTGTTATTAAAAAAGCGCCGGATTCGGTTTGCCACCATGTATCCATTATTGGACAATGCTCTTTGCCTATATGTTTATAATACCATTTCCAGACTTCCGGATTAATAGGCTCTCCGACACTGCCCAAAACTCGCAGCGAACTTAAATTATGCCTGTTTGGCCATGCTTCACCATATCTCATCGCGCCTCTTACTGCCGTCGGCGAGGTGTAAAAAATATTTACGCCGTATTTTTCAACAATTTTCCACCATCTGTCAGGATAGGGATAAAACGGAGAACCTTCAACCATCAGGGTGGTCGCCCCGTTAATCAACGGTCCATATATAATATAGGAATGTCCCGTTATCCAGCCCGGGTCGGCAGCGCACCAGTAAGTATCGGAGTCTTTTATATCAAAAACATATTTGGACGAAATGTAAGTCCCGACGGCATACCCGCCGTGAACGTGCAGTATGCCCTTAGGCTGTCCGGTGGTTCCCGAAGTATATAAAATGAAAAGCGGGTCTTCGGCGTCCGTTTCTTCAGTCTTGCAATAACTGCTGGCGATAGGAAGCTTCATCAGCTCATCATAATGAAAATCTCTTGATGAATCCATACTCACTCCATGCCCCGTTCTTTTGACGACAATGACTGTTTGAACTACTGGAGCCTTTTTAATAGCTTCATCGGCTATTTTTTTTAATTCTATAATCTTACCGGCTCTATATGCTCCATCGGATGTAACAAGTATTTTACTTTTAGCATCTAAAATTCTATCTTTTAACGCATCTACCGAAAAACCTGCATAAACTACGCTGTGAATTGCACCTATTTTTGCGCAGGCAAGCATGCAGATAGCTATTTCAGGTATATTAGGCAAATAAATAGTAACCCTGTCGCCTTTTTTGACGCCAAAACTTTTCAGGACGTTGCTGAATTTATTTACCTCTCTGTAAAGAGCAAAATAGGTATAAGTTCTTTCTTTGCCGTCTTCACCTTCCCATATAATTGCAAGTTTATTTTTCCGGAATGTATGAATATGCCTGTCTAAAGCATTATGAACTATATTTATTTTGCCTCCCGTAAACCACTTTGCAAACGGAGGATTATAATCAAGAACTTTGTCGTAATGCTTAAACCAATCTAACTGTCGCGCGGTTTCATCCCAAAATTTCTCATTTTCATCGATAGAGTATTTATAAAGTTTATCGTAATCCTCTACGTAAGAATTTTTTATTATTTCCTTAGACGGATTAAATAACTCTTTTTCTGATGTAAGCGTATCAAAAGTACCCATTAATACATCCTCCTAATCATTAATAATTAATATTTAAATTTCTTAATTATACCTATTAATTTTTCTAATTCAGAATAAACTGAAGCGGCTTCTTCTGTCGCATTCTTAGCCTTGCCGGAATTTGACGAAGCAAGGTTTGAAACCTTTTCTATATTTTCAGATATTTCGGATGTCGCTGCGGTCTGCTCTTCTGAAGCTGCCGCGATAGAATCAATTTGATCGGCTAAACTCAAAATATTTTTTTCTATATTGCTTAACGAATCTCCTGCTTGAGAAGCAAATCCAACTGAAGAATTAACTTCTTTAAGGGTATTATCCATAGAAGATTTGGTGGTTTGCGTATTTTGCTGAATCGTCTGGACTTTAGAAACAATTTCTTTTGTTGCTTTTACAGTTCTTTCCGCTAGTTTTCTTACTTCATCTGCAACAACGGCAAAACCTCTGCCCTGTTCTCCCGCCCGTGCGGCTTCGATGGCCGCGTTTAGCGCGAGAAGATTTGTCTGGTCGGCTATATCGTTAATAACTGAAATAATTTCTCCGATTTCTAACGAACTGTTTTCTAATCCGTTAATCATTGAGCCGAGTTTTTCCGTAAGCACTGCGACATTTTTAATACCGGATATGGCATTTTCTACTACGTTAAAACCTTCTCGCGCATTGCCGGACGCCTCCTTAGCGACATTGCTGACTTTTTGCGTATTACCGGCTATTTCCCTTATAGTCTGCGACATTTCTTCGGATGCGGCAGCCACATGGGTGGAAAGTTCTGACTGCTCTTCCGCTTTTTCGCTGATTTCAGAAACATGCGTTTCTATAGAAGTGCTAACGTCAACAATTGCCATCGCCTGTTCGTTTACCATTTGAACGATACTTCTTATATCTATAATAAATTTATTAAATTCATTAGTCACATCCGTTATTTCGTCATAAACGGAATTTTTGTAAACATCGCATTTTATGCAAATATTTTCACCTTTGTCGCCGTATTTTTCAATCTGGGTATCCCAGCATCTCGGCTGCAATTCCTCCTGAAGAAGCATGCAGTTTTTAATTTTTTTTCTTATAATAGTCGTTCTGTCATAGCATTCCATAGGAATAAGTTTGCTAAGGTCGCCTTCACCTCTTGAAATATCTCTTATCCTGTTGTAAAATTTTTTCATCGGCTTAATAAAACTGTATCTGAAGGCAAGATATATGACAAATATGGCTATAATAAGGAAAATAAATGCAAATATAATAATAGTGCTTAAAAATTTCTTAGAAGAGTTTACCGTATTTTTAAGGGAATAGAGCAATTCAACGCCTCCAAGCGTTGTGCCCGCTTTAACGGTATGGCATTCTAAGCAGTCTATGCCCCGTTCCAATTTTTCTGCAATAAAAGGAACCCCAACCATAAGGTACGGTTTCCCGTTTTTATACAGTTCTTTAACTATTGTCTTCTTGGATGCCAGTATTTTCTTGTCAAAAGCAGTCGTAGGTATTTCCTGCTTTAAACCGGGTCCGAATTCTTTGTTTACGGGCGCTCCCCTAACTAGTTTAAAAGCATCTATTCCGTGTATTTTTCTGTAGATTGCGAATAGCTGCCTTCTATCTGATTTTTTCAAAATAGTTCCGTTAAGCATCATAGCATTTAAACTCGACAGCATTGTCGTTGCGGTTATAGTTGCATCGTTTTTTGTCGTGTTAATGGCAAGTTTTAGCTGGGTTATATAAGCATAATAAGCGCCGCCAAGCACTATTAATATAAATACGGCGGAAATCATGACAAGTAATTTTGTTTTTATTGAAATCTTTTTTAATTTTGAAAAATTAAGCATCGCGCACGCCCCCTGATGGCAATTTAATTTGCTACAACAATAATAATAATTAAAACGGTAATAATATAAAATAATAAATATAATATATTTATATGATATTCCGCAATTTTTGCATTATATATGAGTATGCATACGTATTTTCATATATATATTAAATAATAAATGTTGCCGTTAAACAAGAAAAAAATAAAAAAAGGGTAAAAAAGGGGACCGACACCATTTATTTCACCATTTATTTTTCGCCGGCGATTTATTGCCGCAAATCTGCAATAATTAATTAATGTTACTATTAATAGTAACATTAATAGTATATTAAAGCCGTCTTTTTATTTTATCGATGCAATTTTTCTATAGAGATTTCTTTCGCTGATGCCTGTTATATCGGATATTTCTGACTTGCTTAAATTTTTCTGCAATAAATATTTTAAATATTTTTCTTCAATTTCATTTAATGAAATATGCGAATCAAATAAATATGTAAAATCTGCATCGTTTGTTTTTTCGCGGTGATTAGCCGCAGCAGTTTCTATCTGAATATGTTCAGGCATTATAGTATCTTTTGCGTCCGATAAAACTATAGCCCTTTCAATGACATTTTTCAGTTCCCTTACATTACCTGGCCAGTTATAATTAGAAAGTTTATCTATGGCATCGGCAGAAATAACTTTTGATGTATTGATTTTATTTTTTTTTGTCATAAAAAAATGCGTCAGGTAAGGAATATCTTCTTTTCTGTCTCTTAACGGGGGAAGTTCTATAATAAAACCGCTTATTCTATAATATAAATCTCCCCTGAATTTATTTTCTTCAATCATCTTTCTTAAATGTTTATTCGTAGCGGTGATAATTCTTGTATCAATTTGAATATTTTTAGATGATCCGACCCTTCTGAAACTTTTAGTGTCTATTATTCTTAATAATTTTGATTGTATAATATTGCTTATTTCTCCAATTTCGTCTATAAATAATATACCTTTATCGGCATACTCCAGAAGTCCTTTTTTCAAGATATCGGCGCCTGTAAAAGACCCTCTTTCGTGCCCGAACAATTCGGATTCAAACAAATTTTCGGAAAGATTGCAGGAATCCACGATTATAAGAGGATTATTCGCCCTGCCGGACATTCTGTGTAAAAGATTTGCGCTTAACTCTTTGCCAGTACCGGATTCGCCGAGAATCAGCACATTAATATCCGATTTGGCGGCTAATCCTATATCGTCTACGACTTTTTGCGCGGCTTTAGATCTGCCTATAAAATATTTCTTGGAAATTTCTCTTTTAAAATAATCCGCCTTTGTTTTTAAATTTATATTTTCAACCAATCTTTTAATAGTAAGGCTTAGTTCTTCTAGGCTTAACGGTTTGACTAAATAATCGTACGCGCCTATTTTTAAAGCCGTTACGGCGCTGTCTATACTTCCGAAGCCGGTCAATATTATAACTTCTGATTCTTTTGTTTTGGATTTTATTATTTTTAAGAGATCTATCCCCGACATACCAGGTAATTTTAAATCTGAAACAACGATGTGAAAATAATAATTTTTAAGGTGTTCCATAGCCTCTTCGCCTGAAGAAACTGCGGTGGTGTCATAGCCCTGATTTTTAAGATAACCGGTCATTATATTTCTATAATTTGCGTCATCATCGACTATTAATACAGATATAGTATTGTTAGACATTAAATTATTCATAAGGCACTTTGATCGGTACTTTTATTGTAAATTTTGTTCCGATGTTTTCTTTTGACCTTACTTCTATTGAGCCGCCCAATGATTTTATTATACTCAGGCTGATTGACAATCCAAGCCCTGAATTATCGGTACCTTTATTTTTTGAAAAAAACGGGTCAAAAATTCTTTTAATATTTTCTATGGAAATACCTTTTCCGTTATCTATTATAAAAATATATATGTAATCTTTCATTTTTTTGGTTATAAAATAAACTATTCCAGTGTATTCATTGACGGCCTGAATAGCATTAAGCCCTATGTTTAATATAACCTGCCTCAACCCTGCATCTGAAAACTTAATTGCAGGCAGGTCATCGCAAAATTTCTTCTCGAGCATTATATGCTTTTGATTTGCAAGAAACGTTAAAAGCGACACCGTCTCATTTATAGAACAATTGACATCGATTATATCCGTAGATTCAGAAACAGGTCTTGAGAAAAGCAGCATCTTTTTGGTTATTGATTTACATCTTTCTATCTCGCTCTGCATCAATTCAAAATATTTTTTAATATCGCAGCTTCCAGGTTCTATTATTATCTCAGAACTGTTCAATCTGTGCTCCAATTCTTCATTTCCAGAGATACAGCTTCGAATCATATCAATCGATGCAAGAATATTATTAAGCGGATTATTGATTTCATGCGCTACCCCTTCTGCAAGATACGCAACTTCCGCAAGTCTTTGCGATAAATTAAATTTTGTCTCGCCGCCTGAACTTGAGCCGATTTGTCTTACTACTTCAACAGCATATACTTTTCCGGTATTGCCGTCCACTAAAGGGGCGGAACTGATTTCAACGGCTATTTCCTTATTTTTATATCCGAAATGACCGTGAATAACCTTGACGGTATTCCTTTTTTTAATAACTTCTTCTATGGAACACGATTCCAGCATAGGGTCGCAAGGTTCGTCCCTCAAATGCGATACTTTATAGCAATAATTTCCGATAATTTCATCTTTGGATAAATCAGAATTGTCCAAAAACGCTTTATTGGCATAAATAATTTTGAAATTTTCGTCAATAACTATGATGCCGTCGCTTACGCTGTTTAAGATATCCGAATAATTCAATACAATCGGCATGTTTAGATTAGCCCCTCGTTAAATATTATAAATATTATATTTGCATGTAATTTATTAAATATTATGCGTTGTATATGTAATATGATATACAATATATACACTATATTTACTATATATAAATATACATTATAGCAGTATATGATATTGCGAACGTGACGCTGTATGCAATATAACGCATATAATACATAATAAACCGATAATAATTAATCAGAATATAAGAATATAGAATAGTGTGTATATATAGCGTATATATAATATATAGAATAGTGTAGATATAATATATAACAACTAATAAAATAATTTTTTCTTGACTATACAAATTATTTCATATAAAATTATATGTCATTTAATTTATAAGATTTCTATGCAACGTTTGCTGTAACTATATATAACATAATACATTATATAACATAATACATTATATAACATAATACATTACGTTATATTATAATATAATTATGACTTATAACATAACAAAAATTTCAATAATATTATAGAGGTATTTTATGAACGATTACGCAGTTATTATTTCAGGTTCTAAACAATACAAGGTGTCTATAGGAGATACAATAAAAACAGAAAAGCTGAATATTGAGAAAGGCGGCGAGGTAATCTTCAGCGCCAGTATGACGAAAAAAGGCGATGCAATTACTATAGGCAGCCCTATTATTGAAAATACAAATGTAAAAGGCATAGTCGTTAAAGAAGAAGGCAAGGCAAAAAAGGTTATAGCTTTTAAAATGAAAAGACGAAAAGGCGAAAGAAAAAAAATAGGACACAGACAAAAGTTTTCAGAAATTAAAATAACGGAAATTTCATAAAGAATTATTAAAAAATTAATAATTTTAACAATAATTAAAATTAAATTAAAAGGGTGTTAAAATGGCTCATAAAAAAGCTGGCGGCAGTTCAAGAAACGGCAGAGACAGTCAGGGACAAAGGCGCGGCGTAAAAAAATTCGGCAGCGAAAAAATAAAAACAGGACAGATTATAGTAAGACAGGTAGGTTCGACATTTCATCCCGGAAAAAATGTTAAATCCGGCAGAGATTACACATTATTTGCTATTGCAGACGGTTATGTAAAATTTCATTATGGGAAAAATGACAGAAAATTTGTAAGCGTTGTTGAAGAATTATGACGTTCTGCAATAGAAAAATAATAATTTTTTATTTTATATGAAATTTATAGATAATGTTTTAATAACCGTTGTTTCTGGAAACGGAGGGAAAGGAGCGGTTAGTTTCAGACGTGAGCGGTTTATTCCTAAAGGCGGACCGGACGGCGGCGAAGGCGGAGACGGCGGAGACGCAATTATTACTGCAGACCATAATGTTCTGAGTCTCCTGGATTTCAGATATAAACCTAAATATCCTGCAGAAAATGGAAGAAACGGACAAGGCGCAAATAAAAAAGGAAGAAACGGACGCGCTCTCAATATAAAAGTTCCGGTAGGAACTTCTATAATAGATTTCGAAACAAAAGAAATTATAGCAGACCTTACCAAAGACCACGAACAATTTATTATATGCAAAGGCGGCCGTGGCGGTAAAGGCAATGCATTTTTTAAATCTTCTACCAATAGACGACCGCGTTTTTCACAGCCTGGAATGCCTGGGGAAACAAAAAAAATATATCTGGTTCTGAAAAGCATAGGGGATATAGGGATAATCGGTCTTCCAAACGCAGGCAAATCTACTCTGATTTCAAAACTCTCTCAGAGCCATCCTGAAATATCGTCGTACCCTTTTACCACTAAATCTCCAAATCTTGGCGTATCAGTGGATGAAGAAACAGGCAAGTCTTTTGTTATAGTCGATATACCCGGTATTATGGAAGGAGCCTCGGATGGTTACGGTCTCGGCTTGATTTTCTTAAAACATATCGAAAGAGCTAAAATTTTACTGCATTTAATAGAAATTGGCAAACCTGAAGACATTATAAATAAATTTAATATAGTAATCAGCGAAATAAATAAATTTAATAGCGATATACTGACAAAAAAACAGATTGTAGTCGTGAACAAAATTGATACAATAAAAAATAAAAAGGAATATACCGATATTAAAAATAAAGTATCCGCACATTTTAAATCTTTAGGTATTGAATTATTATTTATATCTGCCGCCGAAGGTTTAGGAATCGATGAATTAAAAGAAAAATTAAACTTATTAGTCGATTATTAAATAATCAAATTAAGCTTTCAATAAAAAATTTAAAACAATAATGACTGAAATTATTAATCAAAATAATGATTTCTTTAATTTAAAAAAAAGACTGGTAGTCAAAATAGGTACTCAGGTTTTAATAAACGACGAAGGAAGGCTGTCGTCCGCATCATTTAGAAAAATTACTGAATTTGTTGACGCTCTTAGATTTAAAAAAAAAGAGGTTATTTTAGTTTCGTCAGGCGCAATTGCTGCAGGAAGGAATGTTTTGAACATCGAAACATCCGCAAAATTTTTGACTATTCCCCAAAAACAGGCACTAGCTTCTTGCGGGCAGTCTCTTCTTATGAAAACCTATTCATCCCATTTTAAAAAATATAATATAAAAACGGCTCAAATTCTTTTAACTAAAGATGATATATCGTCAAGAAAAAGATTCATAAATGCAAGGAATACTATTTATGAACTGCTAAAAAATAATGTCGTCCCGATAATTAACGAAAATGACACTATATCAACCGAAGAAATTAAATTTTCAGATAATGATTATCTTTCCGCGCTTACGGCAAATCTTGCCTGTGCAGATCTTTTAATAATATTATCCAATGTTAACGGAGTATATGATAAAAATCCATATTTGGACAATTCTGCAAATCAGATAAAAATAATAGACAATATCAAAAATTTTATAGACGATTTCAAAGATACTTCTAAAAGCATTCATGGAACAGGCGGTATGAAATCAAAACTTGAATCGGCTTATATTGCGTCAGAAGCCGGAATAGACACTATAATTGCCTCAGGAAAAGATAAAAAAGTGCTCAAGTCTCTATCCGACGGCAAAATCACCGGAACGTTTATCTTATCTTCTTGCGAAGAAATCAGCAAAAAAAAACACTGGCTTATATTCGGTATGGAAAAAAAAGGTTTAATAGTCTGCGATCAAGGCGCTATAGAAGCCATTACAACTCACAATAAAAGTCTGCTTGCAAGCGGAATAATAGATGTCAAAGGAAATTTTAAAAAACATAGCGGTATATATATTGCAAACGAACAAAATAAAATTGTCGCTACCGGAATTTCTAATTTCGATGCCGAAGAAATAAAAAAAATTAAAGGCTTAAAATCAAGCGAAATTCAAGTGATGCTTAACGACATACATACAAAAGGGACGGGAATAGCCGTGCATAAAAACAATATGGTGCTGCTTTAAAGTAAATTAATATAAAATCGGGAATAAATATTATGGAAGAACAAAATCTCAGTATAGAAACTATTGCAAAACAAACTTACGAGGCAAGCAGTTTTATCGCAAATGCAAGCAGTTTAACAAAACTAAGTCTGCTAAACGATATTGGGAAATTACTCTTAGAAAATCAGGAATTTTTAATATCGGAAAATTCAAAAGATATACGGCATGCCAGAAAAAATTCGCTTAAAGAATCTCTTATAGACAGATTAACCGTAAGCGAAAAAACTATAAATTCGATGACGGCATCCATAGAAGACGTTAAAAAAATAAAAGACCCTATAGGCGAAATAGAAAATATTTCCATAAGACCTAATGGTCTTATGGTAGGTAAAATGCGTATTCCGCTGGGGGTGATAGGAATAATTTACGAGTCAAGACCTAATGTAACGCTCGACGCTTCAATACTCTGCCTGCTGTCGGGAAACGCCGCCGTGCTCAGGGGAGGTTCGGAAGCCATTAATTCTAATCTTGCTCTGATTTATATTATAAAAGAAGCCTTAAAGAAAAATGGATTACCAGAAAATATTATATCTATGGTTCCATATACCGACCGTTCTGCCGTATTAGAACTCATATCGCAAAAAAAATATATTGACCTTGTGATACCGAGAGGCGGCGAAGGTTTAATTTCATTCGTAACCGAAAATTCAAAAATCCCTGTTGTAAAACATGATAAGGGCGTTTGTCATATATACATAGATGATGCCTGCAATATTCAAAAAGCAGTTGACATTGTTATTAACGCTAAAGTTCAAAGGCCTTCCGTGTGTAATGCATTAGAAACTCTTCTTGTGCATGAAAAAATAGCAGATAAATTTATGCCCGTCATGCTAAAAGAATTAAGCGACAGAAACGTAGAAACAAGATTAGATAATGAGCTCCTGCATATATTTAAAAATCAATTTAAATTTGCAACCGCCGCTTCTGCTAATGATTGGAGCGAAGAATATTTAGACCTTATTTTGTCAATAAAATCGGTAAACAATATCGACTCTGCCATAGAACATATAAAAAGATACGGGTCAAACCATACTGAAGCAATAATAACGGAAAATTATACAAATGCAATGGAGTTTATTAAAAAAGTCAACTCTTCTTGCGTTTTGATAAATGCGTCTACAAGATTTAACGACGGCTTCGAACTTGGACTCGGAGCTGAAATAGGCATATCTACGTCAAAAATACATGCATACGGACCTATGGGAGCAAAAGAACTCACTACGACAAAATTTGTAGTTTTTGGAAATTATCAGACAAGAATATGAAAATAGGTATATTCGGCGGGTCGTTCAATCCGGTACATTACGGGCATTTAAGAACATGCGAAGAACTTATTGAAAAGGCTTCGCTTGATAAAGTAATATTCGTACCTACAAATATTACTTCCAATAAACAAGAAACCGCAATAAATTCCGGCAGCAGATTTGAAATGGTAAAAATGGCTATTGCCTCCAATGTCAAATTTGAAGCATCAGACATTGAAATTAAAAGGGGCGGAATTTCATTTTCTTACAATACTATAAAAGAATTAAGAGAAATATACAGCAGCGACGAACTTTTTTTTATCATAGGATTTGAAGCCTTTACCGAAATCAGAAATTGGAAAAAAAGTTCTCTGCTTTTTGAAATGACTAATTTTATAATTATTAACAGGGGCATAGATATAACAACACCATATGAAAATTTAGCCTTAATCTCAAAATATATTCCGGAGACGGTACGCGATAAGATGACTATAGATATTACCAATAATAGACTAATAATAGGGCCTGGAAATATATCTATATTTTTGTCTGAGGTCACCAGATTAGATATATCTTCTACAAAAATAAGGAATAACTTTAAAAAAAAATTATAGATC
>JAKAQK010000063.1 GCA_021822625.1 bacterium
CAAAGACCGATCTTGCGAATGGCTGCGGTTTTAACCGTTTTTGAACTGCCATGTTTCGAAGTGTTTTATAAGTATATTATAAGGGAAAGATTATGTCAAGGGTTTTTTTAAGGTTTTTTAACAATTTATTGTTATTTTAAATATTTTTTTCTTTCCTATTTTAATTACAAATTCGTTAACAAAATCAGGTAGTTTCAAAACATCAGAATTCGCCCTGATTTCAACTTCGTTACCTTCAGGCATTTTCTGATTTATAGATTCGTCTTTTGCGTTATAATTTTTTGTACCGTCTGTATCTATATATATATCATCGTGCGCTTTATTATTATTAAAGTGCGCTTTATTATTATTAAACGAATCCTGAGAAGTAATTTCCGTATCTTTCTTAATTTCATAGTTTTGTTTATTCAAATTGTCTATTCTTATCTTAATTGCTCCCTGTTTTATCAGTCTTTTAGCTTCACCGTTAGATGGAGCCGCATGTATATGCGTCAACAGCGAAACTAAATTTACATGCAAATTTTTATTTCCGCTTAAGACCGTTTCTTCAAAATTAACGCCCGTTTCCGTTCTAACAGAACATTGTTTAATATCAACCGATATTGTTTCTATATCCTCAGGATTAATCCTTTTCTGATGCGCCTCTTCGAAGTACATTAAAGCCTTTTTTGCCGTATCTGAGCCGTAAAATCTTTCAACCATTTCCGCGGCTAAATCCTTTTTTGCAAATAGCGGATTAAAGCCGTTTTTCATATCATTTTTTAATTTTTCTATCTCATTCAGCGGCACAGCACTTAATAATTCATAATATTTCATCATCATTTCATCTGATATGGACATGATTTTGCCAAACATGTCATTAGGCTCATCAAATATTCCTATTGTGTTGCCCAATGATTTGCTCATTTTATTAATGCCGTCAAGTCCCTCTAATAAAGGCATAGTCAATATTACCTGAGGAGAAAGTTTAAAACTTTTCATCAGTTCTCTTCCGACAACGAGATTAAACTTCTGGTCATTGCCGCCTAATTCCAAATCTGCATTTATAAACACTGAATCATACGCCTGAAGCAGCGGATATATGAACTCATGTACCGCTATAGGTCTATTTGCGGCAAATCTCTTTTCAAAATCATCTTTTTCAAGCATTCTTGCAACAGTATAATTTGATGAAATTTTAATAAATTCTTCTAATTTTATATTTGACAGCCACCAGCTATTAAATAATATTTTGGTTTTATTTTTATTTAATATTTTAAACGCCTGTTCTTTATATGTTTTAGAATTTTCAATAACTGTTTCTTTAGAGAGCGGTTTTCTTGTTTCCGACTTTCCCGTAGGGTCGCCTATCATCGCGGTAAAATCACCGATAATAAAAAAAACTTCATGTCCGTAATCCTGAAATGTCTTTAATTTATTTAACAAAACAGTATGTCCAAGGTGAATATCGGGAGAAGTAGGGTCAAAACCGGCTTTTATTTTAAGAGGTATATTGTTTAATATAGAAAATTTTATTTTTTCATAAAGCTCTTCTTCTTTAATAAGTTCGACGGAGCCGCGTTTAAACGCTTCAAGCTGTTCAATAATTAATGAATCTATATTTTCTTTGCCTTTATCCATTCTTATTTTATAGTTATATGTTGAATTTAAATTGATAAATTTTAATATTGGCGCTTTTCATAATTTGTCTATTATAAAATATAAAATTATAAAAGATTAATTATAATAGACGCAATCAATGTATCATATTGTATACTATATATATTATATAAATAACCTCTAACTAATAGAAATATAATATAAATTTATCGATTATATATCAATATTTATTTTTTCTATAGATTTACTCAATTTAGTATCGGCGTCTAACGTGATAAAAACTCCGTTCAACATGATATTATTTTCTTCCGGAGTAAACTTAACGGGCATATTTGTTAAATATTTATTTACTGCTATATCTTTTTGAGTGCCCAGAATAGAATATCTTGAACCGACCATTCCTGCATCGCTTATATATGCAGTACCTTTTGGCAAAATTATATTATCGTTAGTTTGCACATGGGTATGAGTACCAATCAATGCAGAAATTTCGCCGTCCAGATAAAAACCGAGCGCTTCTTTTTCTGATGTCGCCTCCGCGTGAAAATCAATTATTATAGCGTCTGATTTATCCTTAATTTCTTCAATTATAGTTTTAGCGGCAACGAAAGGCGAATCTATTAATTCTTTCATAAACACCCTACCCTCAAGATTTATTACGCATATTCTATTGCCGGTTTTCGATAGAAATATTCCGTATCCGGCACCCGGTACCCCTGCGGGATAATTAGCAGGTCTTAGCAGCCTTCTTTCAGTCGGCAAATATTCTATTATCTGTTTCTGATCCCAAATATGATTTCCTGAAGTAATTACATCTATTCCTAAACTAAATAAAAATTGCGCTATTTTAGGACTGATACCCATACCGTGGGCGGCATTTTCACCGTTTGCAATAATAAAATCCGGTTGATAGCGTTCGATTAAACGATTTAATGAATCCTGTACGCCAATTCTGCCAGGTTTTCCTATAATATCACCTATAAATAATATTTTTTCTATACGCATTTAAAATATAAAGCATTTAAAATATAACGCAAATAAAATATAAAACAAATAAAATATAAAACAACTCTTTAATATAATAGATGATTACAATTTGGTTGCAACGAACAGTCCTGTTAACAAATAACAAAATAAAGTTTCAAAAGTTTCAAATGAACAGTCCTGTTAACAAATAACAAAATAAAATTTCAAATGAACATTCTTGCCAACAAATAACAAAATAAAGTTTCATTGGAAATACCTATTAATAAATGTTAATAAATATTAATAGGTATTAATATTTATTTGGCAAATTCCGTTGCCCTGGTCTCTCTTATAACCGATACTTTTATTTGTCCCGGATATTGCAGATTTGACTCTATTTTTTTAGCTATATCTTTAGCAAGCATAACTGAATCGTCATCGGAAACATTCTGGCTTTGAACGATAACTCTTACTTCTCTGCCTGCCTGAATAACGTAGCTTTTTGCAACGCCTTCAAAAGAGTTTGAAATGGCTTCTAAATTTTCGAGTCTTTTAACATATGTTTCAAACATTTCTTTTCTAACACCGGGTCTTGCAGCGCTTAAGGCATCGGCGGCAGAAACTAAAATCGCTATAACGCTGTTTGGCTCTTCATCATAATGATGAGCTGCTATTGCATGAACAACCTTCGGCGATTCTCCGTATTTTTTTGCGATTTCTGCGCCTATTATTGCATGAGAGCCTTCTACCTCATGGTCAACGGCTTTTCCTATATCGTGCAATAATCCTGCTCTTTTTGCCTGCTTAACATTTACACCAAGCTCGGAAGCCATTATTCCGCATAAAAAAGCTACTTCAATAGAATGATTATATACATTTTGAGAATAGCTTGTTCTATATTTTAATCTGCCAAGCAGTTTTAATATTTCGGGATGGATACCGTGAACTCCTACATCAAATGTAGCCTGCTCTCCAGCTTCTTTCATAGCCATGTTTAGTTCTTCTTCGACCTTTGCAACAACTTCTTCGATTCTTGCGGGATGTATTCTTCCATCAGCTATTAATTTTTCAAGAGATAATCTTGCAATTTCCCTTTTTACAGGATTAAATGATGAAAGAACAACTGCTTCCGGTGTTTCGTCTATTATAAAATCAACGCCTGTTGCCGCTTCTAATGCCCTGATGTTGCGACCCTCTCTGCCTATTATTCTTCCTTTAATATCGTCGCTCGGAAGCGGAACGGAAGATATAGTTTTTTCAACAACATAGTCTCCCGCATATCTTTGAATTGCCGTCGCTATAATTTCTTTAGCTTTTTTATCGCTAATTTCTTTGGTTTCATCTTCTATTTTTCTAACTGATTTAGCAGCTTCATGCTTTGCTTCCTCAATAATTGAATTGATTAATTCATTTTTAGCCTCAGTAGCCGTCAAACCGGATATTCTTTCAAGTTCCAGAGTTTTTTCATAAAAAACGGATTCAATCCTCTTTTCTTTATCAGAAATAGATTTTTCTGTTTGTATTACAACTTTTTCCCTTCGTAAAATGTCAATCTCTTTTTTTTCAATAATATCTATTCTCTTATCTAAATTGTCTTCTTTTGCCGCAACTCTTTTTTCCAGTCTAATTAATTCTTGATTTTTTTGTTTGATATCATCATCTGCGGCTTCTTTTAATTTTATAATTTCAGCTTTTGTATTTAATAAGGCATCTTTTTTTATTTCTTCTGCCTTTTTTTCTGCATCGGCAATAATATCTTTAGCTCTGAGCTGACCTTTTTTTAACGAAATATTTTCAATTACTTTATTTATAAAAAAACCGACTATGAAAAAAATTATTGAACTAATTATAATTATAATAACTTCTGCCATTATATTATTTTCTCCTTATTATTTCATTAAAAGTAACAGTCTTATTTTAATAATTGGATGATTTAATGATTAATGTAATAATAATCATTTTTTTATATTTTAAATATCTTCAGAACAATTAACAACACCTTTTTCACATATTAAATAGTGCATTTTAATATCATTTTGCGCGGTTTCAATTTCATTTTTATTATAAATCTGGAAATTGTAGCATACGCCTGCAAAAATAGAATTTTTTTTAGATTCTGTTAAAACTTTATCGTAACATCCTTTTCCATAACCTATTCTGTTACCTGCTCTATCAAATGCGAGACCTGGAATAAAAAAAGCATCTATACTGCCGACATCGGTTTCTTGATCGCATTTTGGAGACAATATTCCGTAATTATCTTTAATAAGCGTTTCCGCATCTTTAAATTTATAAAAACAGATATCGGAATTTTTTTTGCAATACGGTAAATTGATTTTTATATTTTCATATTTGACTTTATCGTCGGCAAATTCTATTTTAACTTCATTTTTTATGCTCATATAAAAGGCGACGGATTTGAAAGCCATTTGTTTTATAAATGATTGAATATAATTAGAAACTATATTACTGCAATAAATAATTTCGTCGTTCTTTAAGTTCAATCTTTTACTTAACATATCTTTTCTTACGGTGATTTTAGAATACATAATAAATGAAAATATATAAAATATAATTTTAATTAAATTTACCGAATTATTCTATTTCTGCGTTTTAAATTTTTTTCATCTTAAATCAGTTCTATAATTATTTATTTAATTATAATTATAGTTATACTTAACACTCAGTTATACTTAACACGCATATGCTAAAAATTAAACAGGGCTATATGACGGAAAGACTGATTAAATATAAAAACCGATAAACGCCTATTAACAGTAACGTTGCGTCTTTCTAAATTTCAATTGATGATTTTTGTAAAGGAATAACAGAAAAAAAAGGACAATGCGTATAAATGAATTTAACAAAGCCCCCGCATGTGCCGAACAGACGATAAAATTGGACCTATTCAAATAAGGTGGTAATCATATAATAATCTCGTTGAGAATCAAATAATTAAATTTGTTTCCATCGAGAAAATTAGAGACGATCCCATTCTATCCAACTGTTGGGTCAATTTTAATAATCTAATCGAACACCGCAGGGTTAAAATAAAATATGTATATATTTTTATTAAGATAAACTAGTTAAGACAAGCTGCAAAGCCGTCTGATTAACGCTATCCAAAACTGCCGAAACATTTAAAGCATCTTACATAATTAATATATTAAACAAATTATTTCAAATATTATAAAATTTTACTATATATTTTTTAGTTTAAATTTTACCTTATCGTATTTTAATAATTTAGCCGTTAGATGAATTTGAAATATATTTATAAATATTGTTTACTTTTTCCAACACTCTTGTGCTTTCCGTATTAGTTTCCAATTGTGTAGAAAGATAATCGTCGGCTATATTAAGAGCCGTCAAAACGGCAATATTTAAAGAATCGACAGATTTAGTCTTTTTAGAAACCTCATCCGCTTTATTATTGACATATGCGGCGAGCTCCTCTAAATATTTCTTAGGTTTATCGCTATTTATTAAATATTTTTGATTTAATATTTTAAGTTCAACGGCATCATTCATATTATAATTATAAAAAACTATAAAACTAGTTTAAATTAATATTTTCCAAATTGTATATAATATCATCAATTTTTTTTATCGCTACATCATTGTCTGTCTCAATTTCATTTATTTTATTATTTAGCTGATTAATTTCCTCATCTTTGATTTTTACCTCCGTTAACAATCTATCGCGTTCATTTTTTATTTTTTCAAATGCATCTTTTAAAAGGACAATCTTCTCTTCAATTAAATTTAAATTTTTAATATCCATTTTTTGTAATCCCGTAAATAAATTATTCATATACAATATGTTGACTTCGCTTTATTTTTAATTTATTTTTTTCTTAATCTCGTTCAATCTAAGAATTAACTTTATGAATCTTCATAGCTGCTATATATAGATGTTATCATATAAAGTTATAATTTAAAACAAAATTATTAACTAACAATATTAAAAAGCCGCAGAAGTATACAAATGAGCATAAGGCCTTGCGCTTGACGGAACTATTTTATAAAAAGGACCTCTAATTAACTCTTCGGAAGACAAATTAAAATCTTTCGCATATTCTAATAAATATTTTTTTAAAAAAGACATATCAACGTCATTTGCTTCTAAAAATTCTACTTCTTTCGAGTATTTTGAAAAATCTATTTTTTGTTTAAGATAGATGGCGCCTCCATGCATACCGACACCAAAATATTCTCCAACAGATTCTTCAGAATTATCAAGTCCTAAGAGAACCATTACCCCGCCTGCCATATATTCGCCAAAAAAACTGCCCACTTTTCCGCCTATGATTATAACCGGAATTTGTTCATTATAGCCTTTCATATGAATACCTATGCGATAGCCGGCATTGCCTCTGATATAAATCCTGCCGCCTCTCATACCGTAGCCTATAACATCTCCGGCGTCTCCGTTTACGGTTATTTTGCCTGCATTCATCGTGTTGCCGATATTATCCTGTACATTATTATTAACAATAATTGAAGGTCCGTCCATAAATACTCCGAGATCGTTTCCAGGAACTCCATTGACTGTAATGGTGATATCGTCTCCTTTAATACCGTCTCCGATATAATACTGACCATTTACATTTTCAAGAAGAACATTCTTCGCTCCGGATAAAATACTTTCTCTGATAATTTTATTCAATTCTTTATAATGCATTTCTTTCGCATCTATTACAATTGTACCGCCTGCAGTCATAACGCCTCTTTTTGCATCGCCGTCCATATTCATCTAATCACCGAATTATTCAGAAATGTTAAATATTATACAATATACAATCATAGTTTTTTCACATGCCTGCATGTTTAATACCCAGCGCTTTTAGTTCTGAATCAGTCAATTCTATTCCTCTAAGCCTCTCTTTAGAGCCCCTTAAACTTTCAATGGAATTTACTCCCATAGCTCCAAGAACTTCTTTCATTTCATGGCTCCATGCATTTATCAAATTATAAAGTTTTTCTCCATACTCTTCAGGATCAAGCCTTCTTGTTAATTCCGGTCTCTGGGTTGTAATCCCCCAACTGCAGTTTCCGGTGTGGCATTTCCCGCAAACATGACATCCCATTGTAATAAGAGCAGCTGTTCCTATTGCCACGGCATCCGCACCCAGCGCTATGGCCTTTACTGCATCTGCGCTTGATCTAATACTTCCGGCTGCTATCAAAGAAGCCTCATTTCTTATTCCTTCTTCCCGCAATCTTTGATCTACCTGAGCAAGAGCAATTTCTATGGGTATGCCTACATTATCCCTGACTATTGTAGGCGCTGCTCCTGTTCCGCCGGAAAAACCGTCAATATACACTATATCAGCTCCGGCGCGTACGACGCCGCTAACGATAGCCGCAATATTGTGAACCGCAGCGACTTTAACCGAAACAGGCTTTTCATAATTAATAGCCTCTTTTATAGCATAAATCAGCTGTCTTAAATCTTCTATAGAATAAATGTCATGATGCGGAGCAGGGGATATGGCATCTGTGCCTGCAGGTATCATTCTTGTTCTTGATATGTCCGCACCTATCTTTTCACCCGGCAGATGACCGCCTATACCCGGTTTTGCACCCTGACCTATTTTTATTTCGACAGCCGCTCCGCTGTTCAAATAATCCCTATTAACGCCAAACCTTCCCGAAGCGACCTGAACAATGATATTTTTGCCGAATGGAACCAGTTCGTCATGTAATCCGCCCTCTCCGATATTCATAACTATTCCTAACGCCCTTGCGGCTAATGCCATGGCTTTTTGAGCATTCAGGGAAATAGAACCGTAAGACATAGGGGCAAACATAAAAGGCGTCGCTAGTTCTATTTGAGGAGGCATCTTATTTTTTAAAACAGGCTGTCCGTCTTCATTGAAGTCCAATTCAATCTTCGAAGGTTTTTTGCCCAGAAAAGTTTTAAGTTCCATAGGCTCACGCAATGGATCTATCGGAGGATTTGTAACCTGGCATGCATCCAATAAAATATGGTCAAAATACTTTTTGTATTTTAATGGTGTTCCCATTCCAGATATAGCAATACCTCCAGATTCTGATTGTCTCCATATATTTTTAATATGATAGTCCTGCCAGTTTCCGTTTTCACGCATAACTGTCGGATTTTTCAGTATCGATATAGCTCCTTCCGGACAATAAGTATAACACCTTCCGCAAGCGACACACTTGGAATGGTCTGCTATAATTTTATCTCCGCCAAAACTATATGTCCCCCATCCGCAATTCTGAATGCACCTTTTGCATCTTATACATTTTGCATGATCTATAACAGCTAAATATTCAGATTGTACATTTGTAAACGATGATTTTGTCATGAAATAATCAACCTTTGTTTTTGAGATATATTTTCAGTATTTATAGCGGTTTTTGCATTAGTCTTTACAGTTTTTATTATAATAGGTTCGCCTGCTTTCGGAGACCATACGACATCGGGCGAAGAACAAATTTCACGGATTGATGCCTCCTCCGAAGCTATATATGTAAAATCACCTTTAGTTCCGGCAACAAGAGGTCTTAGTTTTATCCTGTCGTTTAATGCGACCATTCCGTCAGGATAACCGAATATTATAGCAAAAGGTCCGTTAAGAAGCGCGCTGCCGTATATCTGCCTTAAGGCAGTGTACAGTTCTTTTTGTTCAGGCTCCATTTTATCAATCGTCTGATAAAAAGGAGCGGCTAAAACATTCATCGCCATCTCTACCGGAAGCCCATGTTTTCTGATAAGCAAATCCAAAATATATGCTATAACTTCCGTATCGGTTTTTAAAGCCAAATTGTATTTAAACATCTCAAGATATCTTTTATTAATACCGTAAGAAGATATCTCGCCGTTATGAACAATTGACCAATCAAGCAGCGTAAACGGATGAGCTCCGCCCCACCAACCGGGAGTATTGGTCGGAAATCTGTTATGAGCCGTCCACATATAACCTTCTACATTATCAAGCATATAAAAATCGGCTATGTCTTCGGGATAACCGACACCCTTAAATGCTCCCATATTTTTTCCGCTTGAGAATACATAAGCCCCGTCATAATCGGAATTGATAAGCATAACGCTTTTAACCACAAAATCATCATCTTTCAGTTCGCTGAAAAGCCTATCTTCACGATCGCTTTTAGGTTTCATAAAATATCTTTGAAGAATAGGGTGGTCATTGATTTTAGAAGTCTTAAAAATAGGAATGGATTCCTGTTTTTCAATTACAAAATTATTTTTGAAATATTCTTCGGTAGCTTCCTTAGCGACAAGGTCGTCATACATAACGTGAAAAGCATAAAGCTCTGAATATTCCGGATAGCATCCGTAAACCGCAAATCCGCCGCCAAGACCGTTTCCTCTGTCGTGTTCGAGAGCGATAGCTTTCTTAATGTCTTCGCCGTTAGTTCTTATTTTTTTTATATTTATAATGCCGCATAATCCGCATCCCGCTATATCATGCTCTATTGAAAAATTATTTTTTAATCTAAGCAATTTTTTATCCTCGAAACAATTATTTGAATAACATATAATAGTTATATTTAATTTTAATTATATGCATATGTTAGCATATATATATGTTTTATACAATGTCTATAAAATATTTTCATCTAAAATTTTTTTAAAATCTTCGGCAATATTTTTTTTAACAGGAGGCAGCCCTAATTTTTTTCTTGCTCCTTCTTGAGGGTCGCCGAGCCTTAACGTTTTAAAAAATAATTCTTCCGCTTTTTTTACCGTAGGAGGATTTACCTGATTTTTTATGGCAATATTTTTCAAAGTCGTAAGAACGGTTTCCCAGCTATAATTTTGCGGACACAGTTCGGAACACGTATGACACTCTAAACATTCCCATGCAATCTTGGAACACATAGCGCGTTCAACATCGTTGTCTAATATCATTTTAATTATTAGCGGAGGGTCATATGATGCAAAATTAAGCGACATAGGACAATCATTTCTGCAAGCCTGACAGTTGTAGCATCTAAGCAAAGACTCTTTGTCAAACATTAGCGAATAGTCCTTAAACACCTTTGATAAATTAAATTTATCAATAAATTTTTTTGCTTTTACTTTATGCATTGCAATAAGCTCTTCGGTGCCTTCTATACCAAAAGCAAGACACATAAGTTCTTCCAATGTTATAACCGGAATATCGTATTTTGAACCTTCTTTTATAAGCATGAATTGATTCGTATCAAATTGAGTAAAGCAGGATGGACATACAGTCGTCAAAGCATCAACCGATGCCTCTTTGATAGCGTCCATTTTAATTCTTGTCATAACTAAAGCTTTATCATGTTCATCGACTCTATCTAAAGATTGACCGCAGCACATCATTTTATTGCTGTAATTTACTACCGTCGCTCCTAGCGCTTTTAAAATATTGTCATATTTTACGGGATCGAACGGGCTGTCAAAATTGATAACATGGGAAGGTCTGACGAGATGGCATCCGTAATGAATAGCAATTTTAAGGCCTCTTAACGGATATTTCACATTGGCTTTAATTCTATTGACGCCAACCTCATCATGAAGATATTCTATAAAATGAGATACGGAGGATGAACCCGAAAAATTTAATCCTATTTTATCAAGTTTTTTATTAATATCTTTTTGATAATTGGGATCGGATATAACTTTTGCCCTTGCCTGTTTAAGATTGGAATAACACCCTGTACAAACGGATAGAATATTGACATTTTCATTTTCTGCAAGGGCGATATTTCTGATAGCGGTCAAATCAAATAAGGTTTCATCTATATTTTTAACTAAAGATTTTTCGGGACAGCACGTAAAAGAATCTATATCTTTATATTTAATTTCTAGTTTATCTAATACCAAACGCGTAGCCTTCTCCATAAAAGGAAATTTTGCCTGAATAGTACATCCCCAAAAAAAAACATTTTCTTTACTCATAATTTTATATTTATATATTTATTTTCAGTTGCTTCAGTTAATTAAATTATCGTTATATTATATTAATTATAATCTACCGTTAATATATTATAATATATTTTGTCATATTTTAACATACAAAATTAACAAATAAAAATTATGCAAAACTCGGATATGTAAAAATAACCTTCATACGATGACTTTCATCTAAAATTATAGCTCGGATACCCTATTCGTAAGGGAGGAGTGATTAACTACCAATCATATTGTTTTATTATATTATTATATGTGAATAATTTTAAGTTAGAATAGCGCCTGATATATTCTTAAAATATTTATAGAAGGAATAAACAGATAATAATATGCTTAATAAAATTAACCAGTATCCTATAACTCCAAAATTTATATGAAAATGCGAATAGTATATAAGTAAACATAAAATGCCAAACATTTGAAAGGTAGTTTTCCATTTACCTACTTTGCCGGCGGGAATAACTAATCCCTTTTCGCCTGCAATTGCCCTCAAACCTGTAACAAATATTTCCCTTATTATTATTACGGCAACCATCCAAGCCGGAATTCTATGCAGAGGTATAAGCATAATAAGTATGGTAACGACCAATATTTTATCGGCAATAGGATCGAGAAAAATACCGAAGGTCGTAATAATATTTCTTTTCCTTGCAATATATCCATCTATAAAATCTGTTCCCATAGCCAGAATAAAAAGCAAAGCAGCGTATAATTCATAAATCTCATTATTAAAAAACAATAATACAAAAATAACAGGCACTATTAATATCCTGCCCATAGTCAAAATGTTAGGCAAATTATAAATATTATTATTTTTATTCATTATTTTACCAAATTTTACTTATTTTTTTTATAGTTATCATAATAACCTACAACTTCTCTGACATAATTCTGCGTTTGAGAATAAGGCGGTATCCCTCCGTATTGTTTAACCGCATTTTTGCCCGCATTGTAAGCTGCAAGAGCCAAGGACATATTTCCATTATATTTAACAAGAAGACTCTTTAAGTACTTCGTTCCGGCAAAAATATTCTGCGCCGGATTGAAAGGATTAGATACATTCAGCATTCTTTGAGTTGCCGGCATAAGCTGCATAAGCCCTTCTGCGCCTTTATCAGATACGGCAGATTTTTTATATCCCGATTCCGCCCTAACAACTGCCGAGATAAGGCGGCTGTTTACGCCATACTTTTTTGCAGCTTTTTGAATCAATTTTTTATATTTTAATATCTTGTATGACTTGTTTTTATATTTTGATGCCGTGCGCATAAAGACTTTATAGCCGTTTGAAACCGGTACGTTAGAAAAATATAGGGTCCTGTTTTTTCCTCGCCTCATATAGATATTTGCTTCAGCATTATTGGGATAAATCAATTGAAATGCTATCATTGAAATCAGCAAAATGGCTGCAAAACCGCCGATAATACCGCCGGCGCCTCTATTTAGCGTTTTAAGCCGCTTTATTTTTATTTCGTTGAATAATTCATTATAAGGAGTTTTCATAAATTGCCGCCTAAATACTTTCTTTTAAAATGGCGTTCATAGCTGCAGCGGCTACTGCGCTGCCGCCCAAATTTCCAACATTGCTCACGGACGAAAAAAAAACATCATTCAGAAGTATTCTTTTAGATTCGTCCGCGCCGACAAATCCCACAGGCATACCTATTATAAGTTTCGGCTTATAATTAATAGATTTAAATAATATTTTACATGTATTCATTGTTTCTATTAAGGCAGTAGGAGCAT
>JAKAQK010000230.1 GCA_021822625.1 bacterium
CCGATCTGAACTTCTTCATTTATATTTTTATTATATTGCTTAGATTTGCAATTGTCAAAATTATTTATTTAAAATTATTTATTTACTTTAAACCAGTAAAAATAAAAAGTAAAAATGATGTCCGATTTATTTTTAAAAAGAAGTCAGATTTTTAAGTTATGGAATAAGAAATTTAAAAATTCTGTTCAGATTTATGGGTTCATTATAATTTAACATTTAAACTCAGTTGAATTTTATATAAAAAAGATTTATAATTAGTGTCATATTTAGTATAAAATAAAAATCCAAAGGAGAATATTTTATGAAAACTATTGCGGCAAACACTACAGTTAGCGTTTCCGAATTAAAAAAAAATTTAAGCGCCATCATAAAAAAAGCTGACGGAGAACCAATAGCTGTATTAAATCACAACATTCCTACCGCATATCTTGTGCCTTCCGATACTTACGAAGAACTTATATCTAAACTCGAAGATTATGAACTTGGCCTCATTATTAAACAAAGAGAAAAAGAAAAACATCATGCCGTAGAAATAAAATTAAATGAATTATAAGTATAAACTGAAATTTATCCCTACGGCATTAAAAGAATGGGATAAACTTGATAATTCTATTAAAGAACAATTTAAAAATAAACTATCGGAGCGCTTAAGTAAGCCATGCGTGCCCTCAAGCCGTCTTCACGGATTTGAAAACTATTATAAAATAAAACTTAAATCTGCCGGTTACTGTCTTGTGTATGAAGTATTAGAAAATGAAATGAGCATAATTGTTATAGCTATCAATAGACGGGATAAAATTTATAAAAAACTGAAAAACTAAAAATCATAAAATCTATTTAATATTCTTTGCGGCAATATTTATCTACATCTGGAGACTGCTGTTGAAAGCATTTAGCATAATTCCCTCTGACCGATTTATTCTAAAAATCATAAAATCTATTTAATATTATTTGCGGCTTGTTAAAAATGGAAAGAAATTCTTCTGCGGTTTTGACGCAGCCAATAACGAAATGTATGCAAGACCGGAAGTTTTCGCTCCGAAATTATCGTAAATTATTTGATAAACGCATGGAAATTAAGAAAATCAGACCCTGAATTAAGTTTTGGCGAAATGCATTACCATATGTTTGATGAATTCAAAAACTTAGAATTAAAAAACATCTTTAAGCACAGATATAATGAACCATAAATCTGTCCCCTTTTAATTTTAATATGTTATAATATGAAATGCTATGCGTTTTAATTCACATCAAATAACTTGAATTTAAAATCAGTTGATGATTAAATAATGGCTGAAAAAATAAACAGGATTTTTTTGGAATGTTCCGATACCTATATAGAAAATTTAAATACTGGAATACAGAGGGTCGTTAAAAATATAGTCAAGCGTTCGGAAAAAATGTCTAAAAAATATAACGTACCGATAATTCCAATCGTATTAGACTCTAAAAACGGCTATGTAGATTTGCAGTTTTTTTTGAGCCAAAGACAAAGAAACGGTAATAACAATGCCAATATTAACAATAATATTAACAACAATAACAATGCCAATAATAACAACAATAATAACAATGCCAATAATAACAACAATAATAACAATGCCAATAATAACAATGCCAATATTAACAATAATATTAACAACAATAACAATAATAATATTAACGGCAATAACAACGATAATAAACTTCAAGTTAATAAAATAAAAGAAATAAAGGAATTTATTAAAAAAATTTTAAAAGAAAATTTTAAATTAAAGGAAACCGTCGTTATTTTTAAATTTTCAAAATTTTTATGGATTTTAATGAAAAAATTGAAATATACGCTTATCGGTTTTCGTCAAGAGATTCATTATTCGTTGTCGCATAGAAACTCAGGAAAAACTATTGTTCCTCGGGAGGGAGATTTATTAATTTTATTGGACGGTTTTTGGGGTTATCGCTATAATAATTATTTTACTTATTTTTGCAGACGATTTAAACAAAAGGGCGGTATGATAATTGCGGTTATTTATGATATAATTCCGCTGACCAATCCAGAGTTTTTTGAAAAAGAGCTGGTTAAGCGGTTTAAAAACAAATTTTATGCTTTTAAAAATTTAGTAGATGTTATCATGACGATATCGAAAAACGAAGCCGAAAATATAAAAAATTATCTTAAAGATAACCTCAAGATAGAGAACAAGAAAGTTTTATATTTTGAACTCGGTACGGATTTTATCGATAAATGTTTAGATGAAAGCTTTTGTAGCGGCGAAAGTTTGAATCTTAAAAGTTCTAATCTTATTAGACATGAAAATGACGCCGTTATTATAAGAAACGAATTAATAAATTTAATAAAATTAAAAGAATTAAAAGAATTAAAAGAATTAAAAGAATTAAAAGAATTAAAAGAATTAAAAGAATTAAAAGAATTAAAAGAATTAAAAACGGCAAAAACTTCGAATTTATATTTGATGGTCGGAACGATTGAACCCAGAAAAGGTCATAATTATACGTTAGAAGCGTTCGAAGAATTATGGAGCGGCGGTTTTAACGGATTTTTAGTCATCTCCGGAAGGATAGGCTGGAAGATAGAAGATTTGCTTAAAAAAATAGAAAACTCTCCTTATTTAGGCAAAAAATTATTTATTTTTAATGATTTAAGCGACGAAGAATTAGATTTTTTATATAAGAATTCTGATGCGGTAATATGCGCTTCTAAAAGGG
>JAKAQK010000064.1 GCA_021822625.1 bacterium
ATCTTTTAAAATAATCGATTTTAATGAAGATAATTATTTTATTACCGGCGTTGAATTTTTATTAAAAAGTTCTACTAAAAGCAATATAGCTGAAAAAATGAATTTATTTAAATCAAGAAAAATGACTCAGCCGTTAGGCGAAAAATCATTAGGGTGTATATTTAAAAATCCGGAAGGGCATTTTGCCGGAAAAATTATAGACGATATAGGTTTAAAAGGTTCAGCTAAGGGAGATGCGGCTGTTTCTAAAAAACACGCCAATTTTATAATAAATAAAGGCAACGCAAAATCTTCCGATATTTTAGATTTAATTAAAGAAATCAGCGAAACTGCATTGAGAGAAAAAAATATACGATTGGACACAGAAATTAAAATAATTTAATATTTTTAAAATTTTGATATGAGAGAAAAAATAAAAAATTTGACAATAGGCGTGTTAGCGGGCGGCAATTCTGCAGAGAGGGAAATATCCCTTAAAACTGGAAAAGCTGTTGAGGATTCGCTTGTCGGAATGGGTTATAATGTCGCAAGGTTTGATTTAGACGAAAATTTTTTTGACAGATTAAAAAAAATCGATATTTGTTTTAACGCTCTTCACGGAACAGATGGAGAGGACGGCAAAGTTCAGGGAGTTTTAGAACTTTTGAAAATTCCTTATACAGGTTCAGACGTTGAGGCCAGTGCCATTGCTATGGATAAAATAAAATCAAAAATAATTTTTAAATATTATGGATTAAATGTTCCAGATTTCTTTTCGGTTAGAAAAGGAGAGACTAAAGAGCAGATAAAAAATAAAATGCAGAATTTATCATTGCCGTATTTTATAAAACCTAACGCTCAAGGTTCAAGCGTAGGCGCATCCATTGCTTACTCTGTAAGCGAATTATATTCAGCGCTGGAGGATGCTTTTAAATATGATGATGAAATTATTGTAGAAGAATACATTACAGGCAGAGAAATACAATTTGCGGTTTTTTCGGGAAAACCGATTGGCTGCGTTGAGATAAAGCCTAATGACAGTTTTTATTCATATTCTGCAAAATATACAAAAGGGAAAACGCAATATATTTTAGAGCCTGATTTAACTGAAGAAGAATATCAAGCATGCGAATATGCATCTGTGTCCGCCCATGCCTCTTTAGGCTGCAGCGGCGTAACAAGAACCGATATAATACTCGGTAATTCAGGCAAGGCATATGTTTTAGAAATTAATACATTGCCCGGATTAACTGAATTTAGTTTAGTTCCCATGATTGCGCAGAAAAAAGGCATCAAGTTTGGCGCTCTTATAGAAGACATTCTTGAGGATGCCTTAACTTAAAACTAAATAACTAATTAACTAAATAACTAATTAACTAAATAACTAACTAACTAAATAACTAATTAACTAACTAACTAAATAACTAATTAACTAAATAACTAATTAACTAAATAACTAACTAACTAAATAACTAAATAACTAAATAACTAAATAAATAAATAACTAAATAACTAACTAAATAAATAAAATAAAATAAATCGATAAAATAGAATAAATATATAAGTTAAATAGCTAACTAATTTAATCAAAAAATTATCGACCGTTCATATAACTTTTATATAATAGTATGGATTTATATTTGTTATCTTATGTTTAATAAAAATAATAATAAAAAAAAAGGAGATATAAAAAATCACGGCGCAAGTAACTTTCATATACAAAATGAAAGTATAAAAAAAAAGAAAGAGAATAAAAAAAATAAAAAAATTAATAATAATTTTGCAAATAGAAATAACAGTAAAGAGCTTAGCAATAATAATAAAAAGAAGAATAGAAATAATGATTTTAATTTTATTAAGGCGATATATGTTATTGGATTTGTCGTAGCAGGCGCTGTTATTATTTATTTTGCCTATAATAAAATAAATTATTATTTTTTTAACAAGAAAATATTTAAATTAAAAAAGATTATTATTAAAGGCGTTAAGACTGATAAAAAAGAAAAGCTGAAAATATTGAAATTATCAGGTCTTTATTACGGCGAAAATTTGATTAATATAAATTTAAAACGTATTACAAGGCTTGTTGCGTCGGACAGATGGTATAAAGATATTACAGTGTATCGTAAATATCCGGATGAGATTTTTATCTTACTAAAGAGAAGAAAGATAGGAGCAATTTTGAACGACGGTAAATTATATTATTTGAGCAGAGCAGGGTTTGTAATAGGGGAGATTAACGGGAAAGCCGGATACAATTATCCGGTTATTACCGGAATTACCGGTAACATTACATCAAAGAACGTCGGCTATTATTTGTCGGGTCTAAATAAAGCGTTAAGTTTTTTAAGGATTATAAAACATTCTTATCTGAAAGGCAAACTGGCTGGAATACATATTCAGAAAGATAAAGGAATTGTAGTTTATACAAATAGCGGCGAAGAAATAAAATTTGGAAACGGAAACATTAAAAATAAATTAAAAACATTAAAAATGCTGCAGTATGAAATAAAAAAAATTAATCTTAAATACGACGGATATATAAATCTTGAATATAAAAACGAAGCGGTAGTAAAAGTTAATAACGGTTCCAGAGTTTTGCCGGCCAATTATAAAAAAATTATAATACCGCCGGATATATGGAAATAAAAGTTAATAAATCAAATAAATATGAATTGTATTAATATATTATAAGAAGCGGTTTAAATTTAAAAGAGGCTAAATTGGAAACCAGTAATAATATTATTGTAGGATTAGATATCGGCACAACGAAAGTATGCGCTATCGTCGGCGAATTTAAAAACGGCAATTTGGATATTATAGGTTTAGGCTCCAGTGTGTCCACAGGTTTGAGAAACGGGGTTGTAAACAACATTGAAAATACCGTAGATGCCATTGCAAAAGCGGTAGAAAATGCCGAACTGATGGCAGGTTACCAAATCAATGAAGTTATTGTCGGGATTGCCGGTTCGCATGTCAGAGGGTTTAATTCACGCGGTATAGTCGCCGTTAAAAGCAGGGAAGTAACTCAGCAGGATGTGGACAGGGTTCTTGAGGGAGCTAAATCTATAGCTATTCCTTTAGATAACGAGGTTATTCACACAATCCCGCAGGAATATATAGTAGATGAACAGGATGATATAAAACAGCCGATAGGTATGAGCGGATTAAGGCTTGAGGCAAGGGTTCACATAGTTACAGTTTCAAGTATTGCAGCTCAAAATATTGTCAAATGCGCAAATAAAGCCAATCTGGATGTGTCCGATATCGTGCTTGAGCAGATAGCTTCAAGCGAGGCTGTTCTTACCGATGACGAAAAAGAATTAGGCGTGGTACTGATAGATATGGGAGGCGGAACTACCGATATAGCAGTGTTTTCAGGCGGGACGATTATACATACTTTCGTTATTCCCAAAGGCGGGCAGAGCGTGACAAGCGATGTTTCTCTGGGTACCAAAACAATTCCGCAGGAAGCCGAGAAAATTAAGGTTCAGTTCGGAATAGCCAAAGAATCGCTTGCCAGAAAAGATGAAATAATTGAAATTCCGGGTATAGGCGGCAGACCGCCGAGAACAATTGCAAGGCAGGTTCTCGGTAATATTATTGAGCAAAGAATGGGCGAGATTTTTACATGGGTGAGAAAAAATATTGAAAAGAACGGTTTAGAGAATAAAATACTATCAGGCTATGTTATAACCGGAGGCGGAGCATTAATAGACGGGTGCGCAGACCTTGCCGAAGATATTTTTGGAGCGCCGGTGAGGATAGGCACGCCGCGCGGAGTCGGAGGTTTAACCGACGTAATTAATTCGCCGATATATTCTACCGGAGTCGGTTTAGTTAAATATGCTTTTAAAAATAATTTAAATAAAGAGCCGATATTTAAAAAAAGCAGCAAGAATATATTTGAAAGTATAAAATCAAGACTCTTAAAATTACTTGAAGATTTTTTTTAAAATATGTTTAAATTTAAAAGATTATTTCAATTTAACTGCTTTATATATTTTATATATATAGCCGGAAGCGAACCTCCTCCAGCCTTTATAGGCGGCGGGTTAAGGAAGCCGGATTGATTGGTTGATTGATATCAATTATTATGTATTATGGTTTTGTAAATTTTATTTATTTATAAATTTTATTTAAATGTAAAATATATTATATTATATCTATTATATTATATCGGGAGGAGAATATTATGTTGGAATTTATTGAAGATGCGGAATTATCTGCAAATATAAAAGTTGTTGGAGTCGGAGGCGGCGGCAGTAATGCCGTAAATACGATGATTCAGTCAGGTTTAACCGGAACTGATTTTATAGTAGCCAACACAGACGCTCAGGCTTTGAAAACTAACGCCGCAAGCATTAAAATTCAGCTTGGCGAAAAAATCACAAAAGGTTTAGGCGCAGGAGCTAATCCGGACGTTGGCAAACGTTCTGCGTTAGAAGACAGAGATAAAATATTTGAAACACTAAACGGCGCAGATATGATATTTATTACCGCCGGGCTCGGCGGAGGTACAGGAACCGGCGCTGCCCCTATTATTGCGCAGGTTGCCAAAGAAATAGGCGCTCTTACGGTTGCGGTAGTTACCAAACCATTTTCTTTTGAAGGAAAAAAAAGAATGACGCAGGCGGAAGAAGGTTTAAGAGAATTAAAAGCTATAGTTGATACCGTTATTACTATACCTAATCAGAGATTGCTTGCAGTTGCCGGAAAATCTACGACTATGGTAGATGCCTTCAGGAAAGTAGATGAAGTATTGCTTCAAGCAGTTAAGGGCATATCTGACCTTATAAATATTCATGGAATGGTAAATGTTGATTTTGCCGATGTTAAAGCTATTATGTCGGAGATGGGTATGGCTCTTATGGGTACCGGCATTGCCGAGGGTGACAATAAAGCGTTGGAAGCGGCGCAAAAAGCTATCGCCAGCCCTCTTCTCGAAGATATAAGTATCGAAGGAGCAAAAGGATTGTTGATAAATGTTACCGGGGGTACGGATTTATCGTTATTTGAAGTTAATGAAGCAATTGAAATGATAAGCTCAGAAGCGCATCCAGATGCGACTATAATTTACGGACAGGTTATAGACGAAAACATGAACGGAAAAATAATGATAACCGTAATAGCGACGGGGTTCGGCAAAGAAAGCAATACTGCTGCGGGAAACAATTCAAATATTACCAATATCGTCAATTTAAAAAGACAGAGCAGTGACGCCAATATTACCGATATGAATAATTTTAATGAAATTAAATCTAAAATTAAAGAGCAGTCCATTGAATCAGATTCTTCAGACTCAGATTTTGAGATTCCTGAAACATCAGAAATACATCAGAATCAAAATGGCAGAAGAAATGACGTCGTTCAAAATATTGCCGCTAATAAAAATGAAAGAAAAGAGTATATTTCAAAATTTAGCGAAAAGGATGAAGAAGATGATGATTATGAAGACCAAAAATATGATATACCGACTTTTTTGAGAAAACAGGCTGATTGATTATTATTACTTGCTATTTATCTCTTTTTATAGCAATATTTATTGCTTTTTTGTATCTGCAACCCAAGCAATTTCCGGTTGAATCGATGAACGTTTTATAGCAATATTTATTGCTTTTTTGTCCTAAAAGAACAGACTGATTGATTATTTTCTTTATTATTTGTTTACGTCAATATTTAGCTTACTGTCTGTCCTTTGTTCCTGATAAAACTGGCTGACTGACATAAAGATTTGTTAATTAGCCGATTGATTATTATTGTATTATGGCGTCGTTATTTTATTTAACATCGCTTGTTGATTTACAACTTGGTTGTAACTTAATTATAAATTTGCTATACAATGTTATATGACGCAGCGCATTAATAGGCTTTATGATATTTATCTTAATTCCGAAAAGTCGGCTATAAGTAAAAATAAGCATTCCGATGTAAACGCATTATTAATTTTTCCGAATTATTATAATGTGGCAATGTCTAATCTAGGATTTTTAAGGGTTTATGAATTGCTTAATGCCCTGGATTTTATGTCATGCGACAGAGCTTTTTTACAAGATTTTAATAGCGATGAACGTGCTGTTTATAATAATAGGGGAATAATTTCTATTGAGAGAAGGAAAAATATATTAGATTATGATTTAATTTTCTTTTCTTTAAGTTATGAAAATGACTTTATCAATATTTTAAAAATACTTCATGCGGAAAATATTCCGTTTTTGTCTAAAGACAGGTGTAAACCGGATACAAATTCAAAATACAAAAACTATTACCCTCTAATTATGGCAGGCGGAGTAATTTCATTCCTTAATCCCGAACCCGTAGCACCTCTTTTTGACATTATGTTTGTCGGAGAAGCCGAAGCTATTTTTCCTGATTTTCTACAAATTGTTCAAAATAATTTTCAATCTTTAAAAAAAAATAAACAGACGGTAAAACAGAACATACTTGAAGAATCATCAAAGTTAGAAGGTATTTATATTCCGTCCGCATATGATTTTATATTTAGTAAAAGAGATGCGTTAGAAATACCTGTGATAGAAAATGTAATTGTTAAAACATCTTATCCTGAGAAAATAAAAAGGAAATGGTTAAATTATGGTTTTACTCCTTCTATAAGTTCTATAACAAGCGAATATGCAGAATTTAGTTCAATGAAACTTATTGAAATAGCTAGAGGCTGCAAAAGAGGATGCAGATTTTGTTCGGCTGCTTTTATATATCTGCCTGCAAGAAAATCATCGATAAAAGACGTCATATCAGGAATTGCAAAGACCGAGGAATTTGAAAAAATAGGTTTTGTAGGGCTTGATACAATGGATAATGAATATATAAAAACATATATGCGATTTTCTTTAGAAGAAAAGAAAACCTTTTCGCTGTCATCTGTAAGATTTGACTGTTTAGATGAATCTAATATAGACATAATGAACAGAGCAGGGCTAAAGACTGTTACTTTAGCAGTTGAAACCGGTTCTGAACGCCTAAAAAAAATTATAAATAAAGATATAAAAAATGAAACAATTTTAGCAACAATAAAGAAAATAATAGAAAGCGGAATAATGAATATTAAGGCTTATTTTATGATTGGATTGCCTACGGAAGATATATCCGACATAAAAGAGACCGTTGCTTTAATAAAATTAATGAGAATTCAGTTTGTTGAATCATCTAGAAAAAATAAACGGATAGGAAAATTAACTATAGGTTTAAGCCCGTTCGTTCCAAAAGCATGGACACCGCTTCAATGGGAAAATTTTGAAAATGAAAAAATATTATCTAAGAAACTCAATTTCATCTATAAAGAATTGAATAATTTGCCGAATATCAGTTTGAATGTAAATTCCGTTAAAAGTGCTTTTACCGAAGCTTTTTTTGCAAGGGGCTCAAGACTCTCGCTGAATATCTTAATTAATTCGTTTAATAATAATTTGACTATAAAAAAAGCTATTATTACTTCGGGATATAAAATAGAAGATTTTATGAGAAAATATTCAACTGAAGAGATACTGCCGTGGGATATTTTGGACCAGGGGATAACAAAAAAATATTTAAAAGAGGAATACGGCAGAGCGCTTGCATACAAAACAACGCCCGGATGTTTTGAAGGTTGTCGAAGGTGCGGAATTTGTTAGTAATAAAATTGGAATTATACTAAATTATAATTATACTAATTGTTAGATTAATTTTCCGCCTAATTGTCTGATAAATGCATTTTCTTCATTCAAAACCATTTTATAATCTGCCATCAGTTTTTTTGCATCTTCCGTTAAAATAGAGCCGCCGCCGTTTTTACCTCCTATTTTTTTATTGACTAACTGATAACCGAATCTTGTCTCCATAAGGTTAATATAGCTCCATGCTTTTTTATATGAAAAGCCAAGGTCTTTAGCGGCTTTATTGATAGACCCGGTAGATTCAATTTTTTGCAATAAAAGCAGCCTGCCCGCGCCAAAAACAGGCTCTCCGTTTTTTTCAAACCATATTTTTGTCTTAATATCAAATGATGGTTTAACATCATTATTCATGATGACTCCATTTAAATAAATTTTCTTTTCCGAAGGAATGTCAGCCTTTTTATAAAATAATTATAATATAATAAGCAAAATATCTGCCTTTTTATAAAATAATTATAATATAATAAGCAAAATATCTGTATTTTTATAAAACAATTATAATTATAATAAGCAAAATATCAGCCTTTTTATAAAATAATTATAAAGAAAATGTTATTTTTTTAAGTTATGCTGATTTCAAAATTGCAATTTTTTCTGTTACAAGCTCAGCTAACCTTTCGTCAATTCCAAGATATTCTCCGTATTTAATATTTATATCCGGATATTTAATAGAAAATTCGTTTATAATATCAGGAATATCGCGGGACACATGATTGCCTGAGTATAAAAAATAAGGCATTACATAAATTTTTTTTGAATTATTTTCATTAATACATTTTTCTATAACATCTTTAATATTAGGTTCAGCCAGTTCCAGAAATGCAAATTCTATTTTTTCTTCCGGAAATTTTGGCTGAATTATTTTTGTCATAGTTTTCAGTATCTCGTTAGCTTCGTTTCTTCTGGAACCGTGACCTAATAATATTATACTTTCTTTATTCATATTTTTTAATTTATTTAAGTAAGTTAAATATGGTAAAATCGTAAACAGTATAATTTTATCATAAATTAATAATAAAAAAATATAAAAATTTAATTTTATCCTTAAGAAATTATGCTGCTAATATTAAAGGAGATACTGCCATAAAAGACGATACTATTATTATCAAAGACAACATTGCTATTAAAGTAGAAAGGATTATCAAAAATTATAAAGACATCATTGCGGTGAACGATATATCTTTTGAAGTCAAAAAAGGCGAGTTTTTTGCTTTTTTAGGTCCTAACGGCGCCGGAAAGACAACGACTATAAAAATCCTCTGTACATTGAACAGACAAAGTTCAGGATATGCTTTTATAAACGGGTACGATAATATTAAAGAAAAGCAGAATGTAAGAAAATCCATTGGACTTGTATTTCAAGACCCCACATTAGATAATGATTTGACCGTTTACGAAAATTTAATGTTTCATGCGGAACTGTATGGTATGGAAAAAAATTTAGCAAAAGAAAGAATTGATTATTTGCTTAATTTTATAGAATTGTACAATTTTAAAAATAAGCTTGTAAAATTTTTGTCCGGCGGCATGAAGCGGAGATTAGAAGTCGGCAGGGGTCTTCTTCATTCGCCTGCCGTATTATTTTTAGACGAACCGACCGTAGGGCTTGACATTCAAACAAGGATAAATATGTGGGATTTCATTGATAAATTAAGGGATAAAGAAAAAATTACCGTATTTTTAACTACGCATTATATAGAAGAAGCTGAGAATTGCGACCGTATTGCAATAATAAATGAAGGTAAAATAGCGGCAATAGATTCGCCGTCAAATCTAAAAAATTTAATTAAACATGAAGGCGGGGAAATCCCAACGCTTTCAGATGTATTTATATATATGGTAGGCAAGGAAATAAGAAATGAAGCAGGAACATCTACAGACCGTATGAGAGAATTCAGCAGGATAATAAAAAAATAATTATTTTTTATTATTTTATTATATCATATTTGCGATTTATGAAAACTCTACAAAAATGATTTGATAATATAATTTATTTATATAACGCAATATACAAAATATAAAATTGCAACGACATTTATCTTGAATTATTTTGAATTATCTTGAATTATTTTGAATTATATTGAATTATTTTGAGTTATATTAAATTATATTGAGTTATATTAAATTATATTAAGTTATATTAAATTATATTAAGTTATATTGAATTATATTGCGTTATTTTGAGTTATATTGAATTATTTTGAATTATATTGAGTTATTTTGAGTTATATTAAATTATATTGCGTTATTTTGAATTATATTGAATTATATTGATTATAAAGTATTAAGCATATACAATATCTTTGACGACGATTCAAGCATCATTGTCCATCTAAGAGCATCTAAAGCTGTTCTTCCCCATGCAAAACAGCCGTGATATTTTATTATAAATATTCCGTTATCCGTAAATATATCGCTTATTTTAAAATTAATATTATTTTTATTGTTTAATTTTATATCATCAATAAAATTTAACGGAAAAATATAAATCAGAGGAAAAAAATATGACGCTTCAAAATCGGCAGGCATTAAAATTTTTAATTCCGGATATTTTTCAAATAGCTTAGATATAATATCGATATTGAAATTTTTTGTATCTGCATTTTTATTGTTTAACTTTAGCAGGGCGTCTTTATTTTTATTAAAATCATCAAAATTATACATATATTTATTTTCACTATATTTTCTGTTTTTGTCGCTTATGCTCAGCGCAATTGCAGTTTCGGGATGGGTATGAAGAATGTATGAATCGGAATAGCTCTGCGCAATAAACCTGTGTATCGCTATTTCTGAAGACGGAGAGTTTTCTTTCCGAGTATCGGATGGATAATAGCGGTTATTTGCCGTATCGGATATTTCTAAAGGCGCAACGGTAAAATCATTAACTTCAAGGTTTATTAGGCTTGCCCCGGTTTTTGTAATAATAATCTCATTATTAAGAGAATTGCCGCAGCTTATATTGCCGCTATGCGTATCTATAAGATTTTTACTAAATGCGATACTGCAGACTTCATGCATCTCTTTAATTTTTTTTAAATATGCATCCGGTAAAGATTTCATTTTAAAGATTCCATTTTTAAAGATTTTTTAATTTTATTTTTATTTTTTTTATTATGGATTGTGTTGATTAAATGTTATTTATTGTGTTTACGATAAAATATTTGATATATTTATATGATATAATATAATATAATATAATGTGTTTAATATAAAATATTTAAGTATAAGTTAATAAGTATAAATTGTTAATATGACGTAATGAATGTAATTGATAAAATAATTAATGTATTTTATAATATATTATAATATAAAATAATCGGCTGTATGTAAATATTTTATATATTTTATATAATATATTTTATATAATTGTCCATTATTCCGGCATTTTAATTTGTAATTATAAAAAAATAGATTTAACGACTTAAATTAATACAATAAAACATATTGGGGGCGCAAAGGTTTCGACGGAGAGACCAAGACTTTTGGCTGCATGTCGAGGATGTCTTGTAGGCTCGTTAAATATTCAAGGCATAAATATAATCGCAGAAAACTACGATTACGCATTAGCCGCTTAATCCCGGCTAACGTTCTTAAGACTGAAACCTGTAGGTTTTAAGAACGACATTTACAGGTCAGGACGTTTAAATATCCTTTGTTTAAATGTCTTAAACTTTAGAGGACTGCTAAAAAAAGGTCTTGTTTATTCTTTGCTTTTTTAAGCGGGTGCTCAAAAGAATAAAATAAACATGTAGATGTCTGAGTTAAAGATCTTCGGACGCGGGTTCGATTCCCGCCGCCTCCACCAAGCGCATTTTAAATGAATTCAATGTTATCATTATGAGTTGTTTAATTAATAAATTAATTAATTAATTACATACAAGAAAAGTTGCATTCCTTAGTCTATGGTGATTTTAAATTATAAATACCTTGTCTAGGATAATTTCTGATTTTAAATTTTTATTTATAACATATGAGCCAATCTGGGAAAGCGATAAAAATAGTTTCAGATAACAGAAAAGCTTCATTTCTTTATGAGATTTTAGAGAAATATGAGGCAGGCATTGCGTTGTACGGTCCTGAAATAAAGTCTGTAAAAACCGGTAAGGTAAATATCTCCGATGGTTATGTCGTTATTAAAAATGAAGAGGCATTGCTCCTTAATGTCCATATAAGCCCTTACACTCAGGCAAACAGAGAAAATAAAGACCCGTTGAGAACACGCACGCTTTTAATGCATAAACATGAAATATTACGACTTTTAGGAAAAGTAAAAGAAAAAAATTTAACTATAATTCCGTTAAAAATGTATTTAACGCACGGAAAGGCGAAAATTGAAATCGGGTTAGCTAAAGGGAAAAAACTTTATGACAAAAGAGAGGATTTAAAAAAGAAAGACCAGACAAGGGAAATTGAAAGGGCGCTCAAAAGTCATCATAAAAAATCGGCTGTTATTTAATGAGCGTTATTCTTATATGGTTTTATGGCGCTTAATCAGTATATAGCGCGTGATAACATTTTAATTAATAACTAAATTTAAATAATTTTATAAAGATAAGTCTAACAAAAGCAAGAATTACTTTCTGGAGATATTATTGCATATGAAATGTTTATTAAAATCAAAAAAATCAAAATATTTGTATAAATTTATTTTTTTATCATTTTTAATTTTTATTGTATTTATAAATCTTAATTTGTCTGAAGCAAACGCAGCATCTATTGTAAATGCGCCAGATTTTAGTTTAAAGGTGTTAAATAGAAACGCATCTGGTTATAACGTTTTTTCTCTAAAAAATTATAGAGGGCATATCGTAATATTAAATTTCTGGGCAACATGGTGTCCCCCTTGCAGAGCAGAAGTGCCAACGCTTGTAAAATTCTATAATTTGTATAGAAAAAAAGGTGTTGTCGTAGTAGGAATAAATGTTAATAAGAATATAGGCGGAGTTTCTGCATTTGCAAAATTGTACAATGTGTCCTATCCAGTTGTGTATGCAAATTCAGATATATTAAGTGAATATGGGGGCATCAACGAAATTCCTCAAACATTTTTTATTTCAAAAGACGGGAAAATAATGTTCCATTGGGTCGGACAGATATCGCATAGCGCTTTATATGGTATAACTAATAAATTATTAAAAATGAATTGAAAGGAAATTTAAATAAAAAAAGAGGAGAATTTTGATGGGCATTGAAGATATGATATCAGAATTAAAAGATTTAGCTAAAAATGTGGACGAAGCGACTCAAAAAATATCCGATTTTAAAAAGCCCGTCAAAGAAAGCTCAGATACCATTCCTCTTGCTCAGGAAGGTATTAACGATATTATAAAAGAAACAGAAAAAGCTGCAAATAATATAATGAATTTATTAGATGAAATTAACGACAATTCAACTGTGATAGATAAGAGCCTTGCCGATTTAATTGAATTTAATCCGATTAAAAAAATTAAGGACAGCCTTGTAAATCTTAAAGAGCTTAATAAAAAAAATATTTCTATAGATC
>JAKAQK010000065.1 GCA_021822625.1 bacterium
TATTTATTTTTAGGTCATTCAGAATCTCTGCATTTTATTTCAAGTTCATTTAAGTTAGTAGGTTTCGGAAAAACGCCTCTTTATGTAAAAGAATAATTTATTTAATGTTCAAAAATTAATTAAGCATTAATGAAATAGTCATATATTATGTATAATATTAGAAGATATAATTTGATACAGGGTACGTATATGTTGTAGATAAATAAATAGACAAATAAAAATAAATAAATAAATATATAGATAGAGTTAGAAAATAGATTGCCGGCTAATCTAACCGGTCAGTGAACGAATAAATAATAATAAATAATAATAAATAAATAAATTATTATACATAAATATTCGGTAAACTAAAAATATGGAAAATGATAGCGGCAGAAATGCCGATAAAAACGCAAATACTAAAACTATTCTGATAGTTGAAGATTCACTCGTTGTCGTTAAGCTTCTGTCTCTTTCTTTTACAGGAAAAGGTTTTAAGGTATTAACGGCAGGAGACGGATTCGAAGCTTTGGAAATAGCTATTAAAAACGATATAGACCTTATTATTACCGACCTTAATATGCCACAGATGGATGGCATTACGCTTTTGAAAAATTTAAAAGAAAATGAAGATACTAAAAATATTCCGGTAATACTCATGTCTTCAATGAAACCCGGAGAAGACGAGATTAAAAACTGTTTTGCGTTTTTGCAAAAACCGTTTAAGGAATCTGAATTATTAAAAATTTCTCAAAAAGCATTAAATATTGATTGATTATATTAATATTTTGTTATAATATTTTAAAATATATATATTTATTTATTATCTTTTTTTTGGTATATATTTTAAATTTCAAATTATGCCGATTTACAGTTTATCATGCAGTATAATATAATAAATCGCACCATAATTTTTAAATATTATATTATTGCAGAATGTTTTATTGTTTAAAATTGTAAAAATTTTAAGGAGCTAAAACTTATGGCATTGGATTTATCGATGAAGATTCTCGTTGTTGACGATTTTTCAACGATGAGAAGGATAATAAAAAATATATTAAAACAAATAGGATTCAGCGACATAGACGAAGCAGAAAACGGACAGGTGGCGCTTTCAAAATTAAACGACAACAACTATGATTTAGTCGTCTCAGATTGGAATATGCCTGAAATGACCGGTATAGAGCTCTTGAAAGCCGTCAGGGCAACCGATGGTATAAAAGATATCCCGTTTTTAATGGTCACAGCCGAAGCAAAGAAAGAAAATGTCGTCGAAGCTGTTAAGGCAGGCGTTAATAATTATATTGTTAAGCCGTTTACAGCCGAAGTGCTTCAAGAAAAAATAGAAAAAATATTCCCTGATTAAAATTTTACATTGCGAAACAAAAAAATATAATTAACAAAGATATGGCGATTCATTCGATTTATAATTACATAAATTATAATAGTCAGCATAGTACATTCGATTTATAATTACATAAATTATAATAGTCTGTATAGTACATTCGATTTATAATTACATAAAATTATAATAGTCTGTATAGTAACATAGAATATAGACGGCTATAATTTATAAAATTAATGCAATAATTTTTTGAGGTTATTTATGATTGACGATTCAATGAAAGAAATTATTAATGATTTCGTTCAAGAAGCGTTAGAATTACTTGATTCTTTAAGCGAAAATTTTATTGAACTTGAAAAAAATCCAGATGATAAAGAGCTTTTGAATACTATTTTCAGAGCAGCTCATACAATTAAAGGCTCAGCCGGATTCTTAGGCTTTCAGAATCTCGTTGAACTCGCGCACAGCGCCGAAAATATTTTAAACAGATTAAGGCAGGGCGAAATTAAACTGACGTCCGATATGATGGATTATCTGCTTAAAACTATGGATATTTTGACGGCTATGATTAGAAATATTAATGACACGGGAGAGGAAGGAAATTTTGACAATGAAGAGATTATCCGCAAACTTAATATGCTCGCTGCGGACGAAGGGACTGAAGAAGCGGCGGCTGCTCAGAAGACTGAAGAAGTAAAACCTGCGGAAGATAATTTTGAAACGGCGAATAACACGATAAATCCGCAGGAAGCGAAATCTTCCGAAGGCGATAAAAATACAGATAATAATATTGCTGATGCTAATGCTAATAGCAATGCTGATGCTGATAGCAAGAATAACAATAAAAAAGACGCCGAAGAGTCATCAGTTCCTGCAAGCGGCAGCAACACCGGCAGCGAAAAACATCATCCAAAACGTAAAGTCAGAAATTTAGGGGATATCTTATTAGAAGATAATCTAATGTCTCCGGATGAGTTGTCTCAAATATTAAAAGAAAAAGAAGAGGAAGAAAAAGCAGAAAAAGCAGAAGAAAAAAGTGAAGAAAAAGAAAATGCAAATAAAATTAATAATACGGAAAATTTAAATAAAACGGTAAAAACAACCGAAACAAAAGAACAAACTTTTAAGAAAGCGCCGCCGCAGACGCCTGTTTCAACTGAAATTAAAAAACCGGCATTGGCGGCAGTTCAACCGCAGCCCCAAATGCAGCAGATACATCCGGCCGTTACGGCTCCTGTTGAAACTACGATAAGGGTTGATGTAGAAAGATTAGATAATGTAATGAACTTAGTTGGCGAATTAGTCCTATCCAGAAATAGAATATTCAATATAGCTTCAAAATTGGAACTTAAATATCCCGACGATGAATTTACCGACACTCTCATAGAGGTTGTTTCAAATCTTAATCTTATAACTACGGACCTGCAGCTTGCCGTTATGAAAACAAGGATGCAGCCGGTTAAAAAAGTATTCAGTAAATTTCCGAGAATGGTAAGAGATTTATCTAAAGAACTGGGTAAGGAGATAGAATTAAACATTGCAGGGGAAGAGACGGAATTAGATAAATCGGTTATCGAAGAAATTGGAGACCCGCTTGTGCATCTTATAAGAAACAGCATAGACCATGGCGTAGAGATGCCTGAAGATAGAATAAAAGCCGGAAAACCTAAAGCCGGAACTATCAACCTGTCTGCCGAACATGAAGGAAATTATATTATCATAGAAGTATCGGACGACGGTAAAGGGATGGATCCGGATATTTTAAGAAAAAAAGCCGTCGAAAAGGGACTGATTGACGATAAAACAGCGGCGTCTATTTCAGATAAAGATGCGTTAAACCTTATATTCGCCCCAGGTTTCAGCACAAAAGACAAGGTCACAGAAATCTCAGGCAGAGGAGTAGGCATGGATGTCGTAAAAACTAATATTCAAAAACTTAACGGTATAATAGACATAGAGTCGGAAAAAGGTAAGGGCTCCGATATAATTCTAAAACTTCCTTTAACCGTTGCGATAATTCAAACGCTTATAATCGGGGTAGAAGACGAAGTATTTGCAATCCCTTTAAATTCTGTTGTAGAAACCTTAAGAATACCCGAGTCTTCAATACAAACTATCGACAATCACGAAGTTATTAATTTAAGAAAATCTGTTTTATCCTTATTACGTTTAAGCGAAGAATTCGGCGTTGCCGATTTACATAATAAACCTTTGCAATCAGCGGGGAACGCCGCACCGGCAGCGAATAAAAAAGTTTTGTCCGGTAAAGAAGTTTATGTAGTCGTCGTAGCGCTTGCAGAAAAAAGAATAGGTATAGTGGTTGATACGCTTTACGGACAGGAAGAGGTTGTTATAAAATCGTTAGGCGACTATCAATTCGGATATAAAGGCATATCCGGAGCGACTATTACCGGTGACGGAAAAGTCGTTCTTATTATGGATATTGCTTCGATGATAGACATTTTACAAAAAAGATAATTTAAGTATTTAATGTTTAGTTTATTTTGCGCATGGAGGATTTAAATGCCTGAAAAAATTATTAGGGTTCTTATCGTTGACGATTCTGCATTTATGCGAAGGGCGATATCTTCTTTGCTTGAAGATGAAAATGATATAAAAGTAATCGGTCAGGCAAAAGACGGAGAAGATGCCGTTAAGCAGGTAGAAGACCTCAAGCCGGATGTTGTGACTATGGATATTGAAATGCCCAAAATGGACGGTTTGACGGCTCTTAAGATAATAATGGAAAAAAATCCGCTGCCGGTTATTATGCTTAGTTCGCTTACTGAAAAAGGCGCTAAGGCAACCCTAGACGCATTAGATTACGGAGCTGTCGATTATATACCTAAAAATCTTTCAAATGTCTCATTAAATATTTTAAAGGTCAAGGATGATTTGATTTCAAAAATAAGGGCAGTTACGGCTAATAAAATCGTCTATAAGTTCAAGTCTTCATTTGAAAATCACGATAATATTTTATTAAAATCGGAGAATAATAAAACAAAGTACGGCAATGATATTGACATTACAGCCAAAACATTATATAGCGGCAGCAATAATAATATAAATAACAATAGTAATATTAATAGCAATATTAAACAAAATATCGGATTATATTCCAAAAAAGAGATAGTAGCTATCGGTTCTTCCACCGGCGGTCCGAAAGCTTTGCAGGAAGTCATCCCGCTGCTTCCCGCAGATTTTCCATTTCCGCTGCTGCTGGTTCAGCATATGCCTAAGGCTTTTACCGGTCCGTTTGCTAAAAGACTCTCCGGTATTTCTCATATCAAAGTAGTAGAAGCTGAAGGAGACGAAATTATTATGCCTGGCGTGGCTTATCTTGCGCCGGGAGATAAACATATGAGTATTAGAAGGGATGGAAAAAACGGGGTCAGGATATTTATTTCCGAAGAGCCTAAAGACCTTATCAATAGACCTTCCGTTACTGTAATGATGAAATCCGTCGCTGAGGAATATCGCGAAAAATCTATTGCGGTAATGCTTACCGGAATGGGTTCCGACGGATTAGACGGGATGTCGGCGATAAAAAAATACGGGGGAAGCACGATTGCTCAAGATGAAGCGACGTGCGTAGTTTACGGCATGCCTAAAGCAGTTGTGGATGCCGGCGTTGTAGATAAAGTCCTCCCGATATATAAAATAGCCGACGAGATTATAAGAGAAAGCAAATAAAAAAAATGAAGAAAAATGAAGCTTATAAAAAAATAAAAACAATATGCGTCAAAAATTAGGAGGTTGTTTTTTATGGAGCAAGAAACGGTTAAGATGCCCGATAACAAGAAAACTGATGAAAATGCAGGCATGGATGCAATAATGCAATTGGTCACATTTACTTTGGGCAGTGAGGAATTTGCGCTTGATATATTAAAGGTACAGGAAATTAACAGGATGGTGGAAATTACTAAAGTTCCTAAAGCGCCAAATTTTGTTGAAGGAGTTATAAATCTGAGGGGCAAAGTTATTCCGATAGTCGATATAAGAAAAAAATTTCATTTAAATTTAAAAGAATCTACAAAAGACACAAGAATTATCGTCGTAAATATATTGGGTAAAACTATAGGTCTTATAGTGGACAGCGTATCAGAGGTTTTGCGTATAAATTCAAATACTATTCAGCCTCCTCCTCCGCTTGTTGCAAGTCTTGATTCCGATTATATAAAAGGCGTTGGAAAACTTGACGACAGATTAATTATACTTCTTGATATAGATAAAATTTTTACTGCCGGCGAACATAATTTAATCGAGTCTGCCGTTAAATAAGTTACTTTGCTGTCTTTGTTGTTATGACGGCAAACCGGCATTAATTAAATGAAATATTAATTTATTTTACGGCGGAGCGGCGATGCAAGATATTAAATAAACTAACTAAACAGATAATTTCATATATATTACGATGATATGATTTGTCAAAAACGACCGTTTATTTACGCAGTTGCAAATCAGAAGGGAGGGGTAGGTAAAACTACTACGGCTTTAACCCTTGCCAGTTCTCTATCTGTTTTAGGACAGAATGTTTTACTCATAGACCTTGATCCTCAAGCAAGTTTGACGGCACATCTTGCAATTGAACCGGAAATGGTTGAAAATTCTATAGGCAGCTTGCTGGTTTCAAACGATTCCGACATTGAACGGTTTATTATAAAAAAATATAAAATTAGGGATGGCGGATGTATTGATGTTATACCTTCTAATATTAATCTTGCAAAAATAGAATCCAATCTTTCCGCTTCTAACGGCGGAGGACTGCAGTTAAAGGAAAAATTAAAGTATTTGCCGGATTATTACGATTATGTTATAATAGATTCGTCACCGGCTCTTAGCGTACTTTTAATAAGCGCCATAGCAGCATGCGACGGTATAATAATACCGGTTGAAGCTGATTATTTGTCCGTAAGAGGGGTTGAGCTGCTTATAAAAACTATACAAAAGGTGGAACAGGCGCTTAATGTCAAGTGCTATTATAAGCTTTTAATAACCATGTTTGACAAAAGAACAAATTCTTCTGCCAAATCCTTAAATTACTTTAAAAGTAATTATAAAGAAAATAGTTTCGACGGCTACATAAATGTCGATACAAAATTTAAAGACGCAAGTTTTGTCAAAAAGCCTTTAACTTATTATGAAGCAAGAGCGCGCGGTTCTATGGATTATTTACATATAGCGCGTGAGATTTTAAGTGTTTCCGCAGAAACTTTGCAAGAGGAGGAGTAAATAAAATGCAGAATAATTTTTTAACTGAAAATTTTACGAAAGAGCCTGATATTATAAGTCCGTGGATTGATAAATTGCTGACCCCCGCAGGCGATGGCGGCAAGAGCGGTATTATAATTACAAAAATTGGCGCAGATAGAAATGAAGATAAAGAAGTTTCTGCAATAAAACCTAATTCTAATATTATATCTTTAAATAATTCAAAACTTAGTCAGAGCTTATCATACGAAAATGCCGAAAATGACGATTCCGACGAAAATTTAGACGAAGACGGGGAAACTATTGAAGGTGCGCGCATTTACACCTATCCGGTTAAAAAAATATTAACGCCGGATAAAAATATTTATACCGCTCCTGCTTTAAATAATGATATAAATAAAAACGCATTTCAAAAACTTTCTGCCGATAATGAACTTGAAAAGGAAATTACATATCTAAGTTTTAATGTTAACAATTCTTATGTTTCTTTTTCCGTCGATAATATTATTGAAATTATAAGATATATGGAACCTTTTAAATTATATACAAAAAAAATAGAACTTTTGGGTCTAATTAATTACAGAGGCTGCGCCATTCCGATATACGATTTTTTTGCGGTTAATTCTTATAATTCTGGCAATGCCTATGAACGCAATGACGGCGGCATGGTTTTATCCGGCAAGAACAAAAAAGATAACAGATTTAAATATATTGCTATATGTTCATACAATCAAGAAAATTTTGGTCTGTGCATTGACAATGCCGGTACGATAAAAAAAATAAAGAACAGAGAGCTTATAACGCCCAATATTATTAAATATAAAAGTTCTAAGAATTTGACTTTTAAACTCTTTGAAGATGAGGATGGTAAATTTTCCTCAATAATTGAAATGCAGAACTTATACAACTATTTAAAATTTTAAACAAAAATTTATCCCATGTCTCTCATTAATACGAATGGGGAACTTTTTTTGTTATATTTTATCATTAAATCAAATTTTTTCATATAATTTTGCAGCAGTTCCGTTTTATTTTATTATATTCTATTATTGAATTTGAATATAAATATATAGTGCAATAATAGGTATTTATTATATTATATGTAATAATATTTTATATATAATAATATATTATATAAATTATGGAAGGCATAGTAGAAATTCAGCAGATTATAACCAATGCCTCTTTAGTAGAAAAAGTTGCCGCTACTCCTCAGACTTTTGCAATAAATGCCAATACTATTTCAAACGAAAATAATAATAATGCGGAAGTTAAAAAGACGGAGTCGGTAAACGAAACCGATGAAGTTTTTGAGCCTATCGACGACAGCGACAAAAAAAATGACGAAGACAACGAAGAAGATAAAAAAGAAGATAATGCGGAAGAACGGGCTTATGACGACGATCGAGCGCCCGAATTAGACGCTGAAGCCTATGATAGCGACGGCGCAATGACTAATAAGGACAAAAATCAAGAAAACTTAAATAAAAAAGACGATGATGATAATAAGCCGCAGCATATTAATATCATGGCGTAGCAAATAAACTAAAATTAGCAGTATATTTACCATACCGGCACATATAAAGATACAGCGTCCTTACTTAAGCATTCTTACTTAAATGAATTTATCCGAAAATAATAACTCTATAGAAAGAATAAATTCCGATGCGAATATTAATATTTCAAAAATATTAATTAATAAAAGTTTAACTAATCTATTAGACTTAATAAAACCTAATGATATTTTAGATGTTAAATTAATAGACGCAGAAATATCCGATGCATCATTTGTAGGTATTTTATCCTTTAACGGAAAATTATTCAAAGCTGAAATACCGGAGTCCGTCTATGACGAATTTAAAATGTCCGCAGCCGCGGGCGAGGGTTTCCGCACTAATGAAAATTTCAATCTGCGGTTAAGCGCCGAGTCTGTCAATGGAAGCGACGTAATTTTTAAAATAATTAACGAATCGTTAGATGAAAATAATGTAAAACTTTTTAGCGCAGCTGCAGAAAATATATCAAATTCTATAAAAGATAATCTTACATCGTTAATTGATAATAATTTAAACTTAAATTTAAATATTAACAACTTAACAACAGATATTAAAAATAATACATTAATTTTAAATTTCACTATGTCTAACCCGGGTGATTTTATTTCGGTACTGATAGCGCCGCGAAAAGAAGAAAAAAACATAGGAAAAGCTCCGGCTAAGAAGAATAAATTAAATTCTTACGGTTATTTCTTTTTGGTTGAATTCCAAATTGAACCGTTAGGTTTTTTAAAGTTGTCGTCTTATTATTTTAATCGCAATTTAGTTTTAAATTTTAAAACATTTTCAAAAACTGCGGAAATACTCATAAAACAAAATATTAATATGTTGAAAGAAGAACTTCTCAAAGACAATATTATATTGAAAGATGTTGACTTTAATAAAAACATGTCTAAAAAAGAATTTGATAATGAATTTGGCGGTATAATCAATGAACAGGCATAAAGAAGAACCTTTTGCAGCCGCTTTAAAATATAATAAAGATAAAAATAAAGCTCCCGTAATCGTAGCAAAAGGTAAAGGTGAATTAGCCGAAAAAATAAAAGCGATAGCAAAGGAAAATAAGATTCCTATAATAGAAAATAAAGGTTTAACCCAAGTCTTAGATAAGCTTGAAATTTACGAAGAAATACCTCCGGAACTTTATAAAGTCGTAGCTCATATTTTTGCATTTATTTATAAACTGAATAACAAATTATAAACCCCTGTCTTTTGCAACAAGTTTTTAATTTTCTTATCACTCATAATATATTATGCTATCCGGCAACTAAAACACAGCCCTTTCATAAACCCCTGTCTTTTGCAACAAGTTCCCTCTGTCTTTTAAAAATATACTTAAAAATTATATCCTGCTGCGAAGGTTTTATATTTATTATTTGTGCGCCTATTTTATATTTAGAATTCATGGGTATGGAAACTTTAATCTCCGCTCTTACGATAATAGAAGGAAATTTTGGAAATTCTAATTTAATGTTTTCTATCACGGTATATTTTTCAAAACTGAAATCGGATAAAAAAGAAAAACCTTCTCCTGAAATGTCAAAAACATAAAAGTTTAGCACTTTATTTATCCAAAAAAATGTTATCTTTATAGGTTCTGATATAGCAGGTTCTATTCTGAAAAATTTTCTTTTTTCTATTGAATAAATTTCTAACGGCGTGTAAATATTAAAATTAAAATAATTATTTTCTTCCGCAAAATTATAAAGTTTAGATAAAAAATAATGGTCTTTATCGTTAAAATTAAAACTAATTTTCAGATATGTTGAAGACAGCATCTTTAAATTGCCGTCCTTCGGCATGAGCGAATCAATTGTGATAATATCATAATCAACGTTTATAATCTCGGAAGAGTAGTCATTGTTAGCTTTAGAGCCTGTTGAATCAGGGGAATAAGGATATATTATAAAATTCTTTTTTGTTTTGGCAAAATTCTTTAAAATTGTTAATATTTCTTTTTTTCTGGAAAAGATAGTGACATTAGGATTTTCTTTAATTTTTTTAAGGTCAAACATATATTTTTTCTATTTATTTTTATTTAGTTCTTATTGTATATATTTTATTATTTCTATTTATTTTTATTTAGTTCTTATTGTATATATTTTATTATTTTTATTTAGTTCTATTTATTTCTTATTGTATATATTTTAAATGTTATGCAAATGATACATGTATTATAAATTATATTTATACATAATATCAATTTAAAAAATAAAATTACAGCCGTAATTTAAATTTGCGTTTACTTTAACTGAATGTATTTTAACCGTGACTGTCTTTCGATTTTATGCTGCTACGAGGGTAATGACTTACTTTAAACTTACTTTAACTGAATATATTTTAACCTTATACATATTAATATGGAAATTTTTTCTATTAAATTGTTCTTAAACATAAATTAAATAAAAATTAAACGGAGGATATAAGAAATAATTTCCGAAATTATTGGCATAGTTATTGCTTAACTTAAATAGTGAAAGATTTGAGCTTTTTTATTTATTTAAATGTTAAGAATTTAACAAATTTTTTAGCAAGGAGATATAAAATTGAACGGCGGACTGTATATTAATCTAAGCGGCATTGTATCCGAAGGCAAAAAAATGGATATCGTGACTAACAATCTTGCGAATATCAACACGGTAGGATATAAAAGCGAGGGTTTGGTATTTGGAGATTTTTTATCTCAAAAAGCTATCAGCGCGGAAAATGCCGGCGATAAGATGCCTCTTGCGGATAATCAGTACCCGATAATGCTTTACAGCTTTAACAATTTTTCGCAGGGCGCGCTGAAACATACCGGCAACAGATTAGATTTGGCTATTCAAGGGGACGGATTTTTTGCCGTTAAGACACCAAACGGGGTGAAATATACAAGGAACGGAGCTTTTTCGCTTAACGGCGATGACCAGATTGTCACGCAGGAAGGATTTCCCGTGCTCGGCACTAACGGAAAACCGATTGCCATTACAGAAAGAGGTTCCGATATTACAATTGCAAAAAACGGTATTATCAATATCTTAAATCCGCAGACGGATGAAAACGAATATGCGGGTCAAATAGGCATCGTCGATTTTAAAAATCCTGAATTATTATCCAGAAACGGCGGCAATCTATTTTCAGTGAATAAAAAATCGGGAAAACCGGCGCTCAATGACAATGCCGATATTGAGCAGGGATATTTAGAAGAATCGAACGTAAACGAAATAAAAAATATGGTGGAACTTATAGACATAGATCAGACAAGGACTACTATGATGAATGTTTTAAAATCATATTCGCAAGTCGACAGCACGGCTATAAACACCGTAGGAGCGCCTGTATAATCGTATAACGGTATAATTGCATACAAAAAAATAAATATAAAAATATTTAATATAAATACAATACAAATATAATAGATACAAATATAATAGATACAAATAGCGGAAGCAAAAAATATTGAGTAGAAAAATAGAGATAGAGGAGGATTTAAATTGAGAGCGTTATGGACGGCTTCAACAGGCATGGAAGGACAGCAGATTGAAATAGATAATATAGCCAATAATCTTGCAAATACTAATACTACCGGATACAAAGAATCCAGAGTTAATTTTGAAGACCTTTTTTATCAGACGGTAAAATCGCCTGGAGCTTATTCATCGGAATATACTCAGGTTCCCACCGGAATACAGATAGGTCTGGGCTCTAAGGTTTCTTCTATAGAAAAAGAATTTACTCAAGGGGATATGCAGCAGACTTCTAATCCCCTTGATTTAGCCATTGAAGGACAAGGTTTTTTTCAGATACAGATGACGGACGGGGAAACCGCTTACACGAGGGATGGAACTTTTCAGACAAATTCGCAGGGTCAATTAGTAAACGCAAATGGAGAAGCATTAGTTCCGCCTATTACAATTCCGCCTAATGCCACGTCTATAAGTATAGCTCAGGACGGCACCGTTTCCGCCGCCGTATCCGGTCAAACAAATCCTGTTCAGGTTGGAACAATCACGTTGACTAATTTCATAAATCCTGCCGGTCTAAACAGTATAGGACACAATTTGTATCTTCAGACATCTGCCTCAGGCGCGCCGCAGGTTGGAACGCCGGGTCAAAATGGCTTAGGAACTATACAGCAGGGATTTTTGGAAATGTCTAACGTTAATCTGGTCGGACAGATGGTATCTATGATTACGGCGCAAAATGCCTATACGATAGATTCAAAAGCTATTACTATTGCCAATCAGATGCTTCAGACCGTTGAGTCTTTAGTACCGTAATAATCATATTCATTAATAATCAGTTATAATAATTACAGATTAAAATAAAATAAAAATACAAATAAAATAATAAAATGAATAGTTTTAAAATTGCATGTTTTAAATCGGTTAAACCGCTCTTAAAATTAATGCTGAATGCTTATTTAATTACAATTTTTTTATCGTGCGCATCCGCATTTGTTTATCTTCTTTATTCGGCAAATGTTTATGCATCAGGCAAAACAAACACCGGCAATGACATTGTCCGTTTTGAGTCAGGCAGGAACATTAAGCATATGAATATTAAGCACATTAAAAGCGGGGAATATAGACATAGAGCATATATAACGGCGTCTTATCTTTCGTTTAACGGTTTAAAAAAAAGTATAATCAAAAATTTTTTAACAAGCATTCCGTCAGGATATAAAAATTTTGTTAAATATATACATGTTTCAGATTTCAGACTGTCAATAAATAATTTAAATAAAATTAATAGCGTAATTAAAAATAAACATAATTTTTATATGCTCAGATATAGTTTTTATGATCAGGGTTTTGCAGGTATGCATACTGCCGTTATTAAAATAATAAATAAAAAAAATGAAAAGCTTATTGCTCTGTTTTATGCCGATTTTAATACGGCAATAACGGCTCCCGTCGTAATTACTTCTTGTCCCGTAGGAAAATTTCAGATATTAGATAAAAACGATTTGAGGATTAAAAAAATTAATAGATCGGAA
>JAKAQK010000231.1 GCA_021822625.1 bacterium
AAAAATGATATAATTTATTAAAATATTTAAAAATTAACAGGCGGATAAAATAATAAATTTATGAAAACTTTTAATTTTATGGATTTCATAACAAATAAGATATTTATTTTATTATTTTTATCCGCCGCTATTGTTTCTATAAGCGGTTGTGCATATGCCCCGTTATACTCTAACGCCTCTATACCTAATAATTCCAGTAAAGTTAAATACAAAATTGCTATAAAAAAGCAAAATATTAAGTTCTCATATAGCTTATTAACAGGAACTCCGCTTTCTAAAAAAGAAGTTGAAATTTATAAATGTTTAGGAATAGAAATTCATAAAATAATCAATAATGCGGGGACTTTGTTTGTAAATAAAAAACCTGAAAAGCCTAACATTATTTATATCCACGATTATAGAAAAGCTTATACTTGGGCGGTAGTTAATCCAGTCGGAATTTTAATGCCTATTTCCGCACTTTTTATAAGCGAACCGTTTAATGCCAGATTTGAAGCGGATGCATTAATTAACGGTAAAGAATATGCTATTATGGCAAAAGGCTCCAGCACTCAAAAATTAGCCTCACCCAATTCCAAAAAAATTTTAAGGAAAGTCTGCGGAAATTTTGTATTCAAACTTAAAAAGCTTATAACAAAGAAAGATAATAAAGATAGAGTATATGCAAAGCAAATCAATAAAAATAAACAAAGTTATACATCTAATAAAATAATCTTTTATTCTTCCAAAAATAATAGTTTATCGCCAATTTATGCTGATAACGATCCTAATTTTAAGAAATTTGCCTTATATGTTTATAAAACTAGCAGTCCATATATTTATTCAAACGAAAAATACATATATAATGCCATTCCAGTTACTTCTACCCTATCAGGCTGTCGGATAATAAGCGTTATAAGAAAAATAAACGGCAATTCAAAACATAATCAACGAAATATCGAAAACTATAAAATATGCAGAGGTAATATTTTTGAAACCGAAAGCTCAAATATTTCAGATTGGGACACTTTACCTGAAAATATAAAACCTATTATAAATGAAGTTTATAATGAGACTAGTGAATACGGAAAAGCAAGTGCAAATTATAAAGAATATACTATAATAGGTAAAGCGGATGTTAAAGGCAAATCTGTTAATTTATACGTTTTAAAAGGTATACGGCTTGAAGCTATCCTAAAATAAAAATCGATAAAAACTAATGTAAAATTAATATTTTGGAGGAGAGATGAAAAAGATTTTATTTTTAATTATTTTCACAACGCTTATGTTTGGTTGTGTTAATGTTTATGCGCATGGAGTGTCTAAATACGGATATCCATCTAAAAATATGTCAAAATCTATTTTTAAATTAACAAATTCTTTTAACATAACAATTAATAAAGACTATGTGCATTATGCGGAGCATGATTCAAATGGTTCTACATTAGACAATGAGGATGCCAATATCCCAGGAGTTAATTTATCTTTGGAGGGAATACCTAATTCAAAGATACCAATATGGTACGAACTAAATTACTCTGATTATTATGGTAATTCGACATATACTGGCGCCACCCAGATTACAGATATTCCAATTGAAAACACAGACCACATCGGCTATATTAATTATGGCTTTAGAGTAGGTTATGCTTTTATAATCGATGATAACAAATTAGTCATAATACCTAATGCCGGTTTTGAATGGATGGACTGGAATAGAAATATTTTGGATAATGCTGGTAACACAGAGTATATTGAGCATTATCATTTTAACCGTTATTTATTGGGTATTAAAGCTTATTACTTAATAACAAATAGGCTATGGTTAGCAGGAGAGGGTTATTATACTCACGGTACAGACAATTCAATGGATACAAATGCATTGGTCCCCACAGCTTTAGTATATAATAATTCAGGAAATTATATAGGTGAACTTGGCAATTACGAAAGCCAAAATTTTGAACTTGGCAATAGAAGCGGTTTTTTATTTGGCATTAAAATAGGTTATCAAGTTTATAAATCAAAAACTATAAATATCGGGCCTTTCATTAGTTTAAATTATTCACAGCTAAAAGTAAATAAATCAAATACTATTACTTATTACAATATACCACAATATACATATCCACCTGCTAATTTAGTTGGTTACACAAATTATACAGTAGATGAGCCTCAATCACAAACAAATCAATTGTTTATAGGCTTTGGAATTAAATTAGGTTTTTAGATTGTATAAAATTTATACTATTTGCCTTTTTTGCAGTTTTATAAATTTCAAACGTATTTTTTATACAAAATAGACATAATGTATAAAAAAATACGGCTAAAATTTATAAAATAGTAAAGAAAAAATACAAAATTCTCTTTAATTTTATACATTTTCTATAAATTTTGTATAATTCTTTTTATATGGTATAATGTAATAAAAATAAATTTTTAAAGATAATTAATATAAATCATGGAAAAAATAAAGGCTACTTTCGTCAAAGACGGAAAATGGTGGGTCGCTTATACCGATGATATTCCGGGTGCCATGACGCAGGGAAAAACCATCGAAGAAGCCGAAAAAAACCTAATAGAAGTTATCAAAGAATTAGAAAGTTTTAAGGATGATTCCGAGATAATATATGAGAAAGTTATCGACTTAAAAAAAGCAACAGCATGAAGCAAAAAGACCT
>JAKAQK010000232.1:0-1445 GCA_021822625.1 bacterium
AAAATAGATACTTCAAGAAATAAATCACATTCAAGAAATTTTGATATTTAAAAATAATATCTAAAAATATGGGCTATTTATTGGATACTTGCGTAATATCGGAGATCGCAAAGTTTAAACCGAATAAAGACGTAATACTGTGGTTAACGGAAAATGACGAAGATAATTTTTATCTATCCGTTTTAACCTTCGGCGAATTGTATAAAGGTGTATCGAAACTCCGTGATTCAAAGAAGAAAGAACTTCTTTACGATTGGGTTGAAAATGAATTAAAAAATAGATTTAAAAATAAAATCTTAGATATCAATTTCGTTATCGCCGAAATATGGGGTAATATAGAGGGAAAAGCTGAGTCAAACGGCATAGTATTGCCTTCCATCGACGCTCTCATCGCTTCTACCGGTATTGCTTATGATTTAACGGTCGTTACCAGAAATACTTTAGATATGGAAAGAACCGGGGTTAAACTGTTAAATCCTTGGGTTTCAGTTTAAAAAATAATGGGGACGGAAATAATGAAATAATGGGGACTGATTCAATAACTTTGCTCATTGTTTTGTTTAATATAGTCTTATTTTAGTAAACAACATTAGTAAACAAGATTTATTTATTCTCTATAAATTATGTTATAATTAAAATAATTATTACGAATAATTTGAATAAATAAATATTAAATGCAAATAAATGCGGAGTAAAATATGAAAATAAACAATCAAAGCCTTATAGATTTAGAGAAACTTCCCATAGAGGCCAGAAAAGAGGTAATCGATTTCTATAAATTACTTTTAAAAAAATATAAAAAAGATAAAGAAAGCGGAATTGACGATGTCGATGTTTTTTTTAATAGATATAACGTTGACCTGACTTCATTTAAATTTGACAGAAATGAGGCGAATGAAAGATGAATTCTTTTTAGATACTAACAATTGGTGCCAGATTTATTTATTCTCCTACTCCCGCCTGCGATTATCCCCCCTTCAAACAGATTGCTTTTAGCATAAATAATACCGTAGAAAACTTTATTGCGGTTTTTAATGAGAAAAAGTCGTATTAGAAATAAGAAAATAAAATCAACTTATAAAATATTGCGTTATTTTCTGATTTCTAATATTATGAAATCATATTTTTTTGTTTTTTTGTTTTATTTTATATTATATCTTAGGTTTAAATAAATAAATAGGATGCTTTTTGTTCTTTTTTGTTATTTACAAATGAATTTAAATATTTTATAATACTATTAATAGTATTATAAAATAGGAGATTAAAAATATGATTATTAGTGCTAATGATATAAAAACAAAAGGTTTATCCAATATCGAAAAAATGATAGAAGACGGAAACGAGATTTTCATATCTAAAAGAGGAAAAGCCAAATTTGTATTGCTTTCATTAAAAGAATATGAAAGATTAAAAGAAGCTGATATTTTTAAAGCTATAATAGATGC
>JAKAQK010000232.1:1455-2618 GCA_021822625.1 bacterium
AACCGATTATAAAAATGGAAAGTTTATAATTGAAAGTTCGGAAGAACATTTTAAAAAAATTGGCGTCTGATGTTTAAATTAATTTTTACCGAAAGTTATTTAAAAAAGGAAAAAACTTTTTTAGAAAAGCATAACGAATCTATAGATAAATATAAAAAGATTTTAAAGTTATTAGAACTAAATCCAAATCACCCCTCTTTAAAACTGCACAAATTACAGGGAAAATTTAAAGATAAATATGCTGTTTCAGTAACATATTCTTATCGAATAATTTTATCTTTTACGATAATTGAAAATGAGATATTATTAATAGATATCGGAAGCCATGAAGAAGTTTATTAGTTCAAAATAACATTAAAAATTGGATAATGGGACAGTTGAAATAATGGCCTCAGATTTATTTATTTATGAATTTACAGAAAGAACTAAACGAACTTGTAAATGCATTTAACGGCGGAAATTTTAAAGAAGCCGAAAGACTTTCGCTTGCAATTACTAAGTCGTATCCGGATAATTTTATTCCTTGGAAAGCGCTGGGTTTGTCTTTAAAAAATCTCAAAAGGTTTCCAGAAGCCGTTTTTCCTTTGAAAAAAGCGATGGCACTGATGCCTGACGATATCGAAACTATGATGAATTTAGGCATAGTATTTACTGAACTTGCAGAGTATGAAGATGCAGAAAATATTTACCGGCGGATTATTGCGCTAAAGCCCGCTGATTATCCCGAAGCATATTTAAATCTCGGCGTCGTTCTAAAATATAGCGGTAAAAACGAAGAAGCAGAGAAATGTTACAGGCGCGCAATTGAAATAAAGCCCGATTTTACGATAGCTCTTAACAATCTCGGCGTTCTTCTAAGAGATGAGGGAAAATTAGAAGAATCTGAAAAATGTTACAGAAAAATTATCGAAATTAAGCCTGATTATCCCGAAGCATATTTAAATCTCGGCGTCGTTCTAAAATATAGCGGTAAAAACGAAGAAGCAGAGAAATGTTACAGGCGCGCAATTGAAATAAAGCCCGATTTCGTCGAAAGTTATAATAATCTCGCGATAATTTTACAGGATAAAGGCGGTTATGTCGAAGCCGAAAAATATTTCAGGCGCGCAATTGAATTAAATCCTAACTATGCCGAAGCCTATAACAATATCGGCAATCTTTTA
>JAKAQK010000066.1 GCA_021822625.1 bacterium
ATATGGCGGATGCTTTAACTAAAAATGAATCGTTTAATAACGTTTTTTTTAGCGTTTGAACGAGTTTCAGTTTTAAAAAACCGATAGATTCGGCAGCATTTGCCCTGACAATTTCATCTTCGTCCGCGCAAAATTTTCTCAAACAGGCTGAAGGAGCGCCGTGTGAAGTAAAATTGCCAAATCTTAATAATTCCGAAACAAACCTCCTGTACTGCAAATCAGCATTGGCGCAATAATTTATTAAAAAATCCCCGTTTTTCTTTGCCTTATTTTTTAGAATATCAAAACTGGCAGAACGCATTTTTACGTTGTAATTCCCCGTAACAATTTTCAATAGAATACTGTTTAATAAACAATTAGAACTTTCGGACAGGGCATTAGACAGCAGTTCTGCTGCGGCATTATTGCCCGTGTCTAACAAACCGATTAATCGGTTTAATTCTTCTTCGTTATCGCTCTGGAGGACAGCGTTAATTTCTGAAATTAGTTTGGGTTTATTTTCAGACGATATTTTATTAAATTCTTCTTCGATGTTATAATTATTGGTTTGCATATGAATTTAATCGCGCTTTTAATTTTAAGATTGCTTTTGAATGAATCTGGCAAATTCTCGATTCAGTTAAATTTAGAACCTTGCCTATATTTTTCAACGTAAGCTCTTCATAATAATACATCATTAGCACATTCTTTTCAATATCATCTAACGTGTCGATGCATTTCTTTAATATTTCACCTTTTTCGCTGTCTATTAAGTTATCCACCGCCGAAGGTTCTGCGCTTTCTACCGTTTCTAACGTTTCAACCGGCGTTTTTGGCATTCCTGCAAAGTCCATATCAGAAATGAATGATGCCCCTCTTATTTTATACAGCATGTCATTCAATTCATCAGGGCTTATACCTAATTCTTCCGCTGTTTCGGCATCATCCGGCATTCTGCCTAATTTCTGTTCCAGATGCATATAGGTTTTTTCAAGTTTATTTGACGCTTCTCGCGCATTTCTTGTCAGGTAGTCCAATTTTCTTATTTCATCGAGGATTGAACCTTTTATCCTTGTTATGGCATATTTTTTAAAATTATTATTTTTAGACGGGTCGTATTTTACGGCTGCGTCAATAAGTCCTGCAATGCCGAATTCAACAAGGTCGTCTCTATCGACAATACCGTGGTATTTAAGCGTCATAAAATTGACAACGCTATTAATTAATTTAAAATTATCTTCTATCAGTTTTTTTGACTTTGCGTCTAATTGATTCATAATTATTTAATATTAAGCAAATTAAACTATTGCAGTGCGATAGGTTTCTTATGCAGCATTCTTATGCATAATTCCTATTCGTATGCGTATTTTTCATTATTTTTCATATATATTTTATATTTTATATTTTATATTTAATTTTTTCTAAAAAGATTATTAAAAAAGAATTGTAGATTTCCGCTTGAATATCCATCGTCATCCTGCGATATTATATCATAAGCCAATTTTTTAAAACACGCCGCAGATTTTGATTCAGGATAAAGCTCCATTGCCGTTTTTTGCATAATTACGGATTTAGAAACATTCTCGTCGTATAATATAAATCCTCCGTAACTCAGGGAAACTTTAAGGAATTTATCGGCAACAATACCAAGATGCTTATATATACCCTTTGCTTCTTTTTCGTTTTTTGCCATATTTAAAATAATAGAAAAATTTTTCTGTCCGTGCTTAGTGCTCATTACTTTTATAAGCGCATACGCATCGGTTATAGACGTCGGTTCGGGAGTTACTATAACCATTATTTCGCCGGCTGAAAGGTTAAAATAAATTACATTCGATGATATACCGGCTCCCGTATCTATGAGCAAAATGTCAATATCGGAAAGAAAATCGCCGAATCTGGACATTAAAGTCATTTTTTGTGTTTCCGTAAGATTTGAAAGTTCAGGTATTCCGGAAGAAGCCGGCAAAACTAAAATACCGTTTTTATCTGAAATAATAATATCCTTCAGCTGCTTGTCCCCATACAATACGTTGGATATATTATACTTCGGCGCCAATCCCAAAACTACGGATACGTTTCCGAGGCTTAAATCTGCATCCATTATCATTACTTTTTTACCCATAGAAGCAAAACAATAGGCAAGATTGCATACGATATTAGTTTTGCCGACCCCGCCTTTTCCGCTTGTTATTGATATAATTTTAGTCTGGTTTGGCTGTTTTCTTTTTCTCATAATATTTTTATTAATTTTAATCGAAATTTAATTAAGTTTATTAAGCGTATTGATTAAATATATTGCGTTGTCACATTTCCGGTTTTGGAAAGAATAATCCATACAGATTGTCTAATTTTGCCTCCTCAATATTTTCAGGAACATTTTCTCCGTTCGTTAAATAGTCTATGGTCAAGTCGGACTGAAGAAAAATACCGGCAAGATTGCCTATGCTGTATGATTCGTCAACCTTTGTTATAATTAAAGAATTAAGCCCTATCTTATTATTAAAAGATTCATAAATTCTCATCGCATCATGAGATTTGGTTTGAGCCGACAGAAGAAGCGAATTTTTCATTTTTCCTTTATAAATATCAAAAAATTTAGCTAAATTGTTCAACTGATAAATATCATTATGATTTACGCCGAAAGAGTCTACAATTATGACATCCGAATCTGAATTTGACACGAAAGTTTTAAATTCATCCGTATTTTTTATAGACGCAAATTCTATTTTCAGTTTTTTGGCATAGTTTTTTAGCGCTTCGTTTCCGTTTATTTTTAAAATATCTAATGAGCATAGAGAAACGTGCTTATTTTTTTCAAATATATATTTTGCGCATAATTTCGCGGCGGATGATGTCTTTCCCACGCCGTTATTACCGATTAGCGATACTAAAATTTTCCCGTCGACGGTGGATTGCGGCGCAGCTTTCTTTTCTAATCTGCGCTCAATCAATTTTCTGAAAAATTTTAAAAAATATTCCATTTTTTCGTTCGGCGTAAAGTTTTTAAGTACGAGTCCTTTGAAAAAAACATCGTTTAATTTGACTGATATTCTTCTGTCAAAACCTAATCTGTCTAAATATGAAAATAACTCTTCGTCTATAATTTTAGAATTTGATTTTTCTTTCTTTAAAAAGTCTATAGAAAATCTGAGTTCGTCAAGCATAGATTTTACTTCTTCAAATTTTGAATTTAGAATGAAAATAACCTTATCTTCTACAATACTCTCAAAATTATCCTTTAAAAATTTAATATCGTCATAAAGCGGGGTTATTAAATCATAATTTAATTTTTTATTGTTTTCTTCTTTATCTCTGCCGTTTACGGAAATTTCTTCATTATAATCGACAGCCGCAACTACCTCTAAAAACGGTTTGCCGAAAAAACCGAATTCTTCAGATTTATTAACCTGCCTTGTAGAGATAATAACGGCGTCTTCCCCTAAATCTCTTTTTATAAGTTTAATGGCTTCTTTTATATCTAAAACCTCATATCTTTTAATTTGCATAATCTATCTCCATATTGCCTATAGACTGCAATTTTATGTTAGGAGCAATTTCAGCCGATGAAACAACGACTATGCCTGGAATAATATCTTTCAGAATATTCTTCACAAACAGCCGTATAGACGGAGACGTCAGAATAATAGGCGTGTGTCCCCCGTCTAACGCTTTTTTAACCTGCTCTTTAACTGCTCCGATAATTTTTTGATATAAGGGCTGTTCAATTGCGGAATAAACGCCAAGTTCTTTAGCCTTTTTATATTCATTAAGCATAGCAGATTCGAAATTTTTGCCGAGTGTTATAACCTTTACCGACCCGTCGGCGTCTAAAATTGTTTTAGTAATTGTTCTTTTCAGGGCGCTTCTGACGTATTCTGTCAGAATCAGCGGGTCTTTTATGGTTGTTCCGTAGTCAAGCAGCGTTTCAATTATAGTAAGCATATCTTTTATAGGGATGCCTTCGTTAAGCAAATTTTCTAGAATTTTCTGCACCGTGCTTAAAGACAAAACATTAGGGATTAAATCGTCGACTATTTTGGGATATTTTGCAGACAAAATATTAAGAAGTTTTTGGGTGTCCTGTCTTGTCAGCAGTTCCGCTGCATTCTGTTTAATGATTTCAACGATATGAGTCGCTATTACGGCAGGAATTTCAACGACGGTCCATCCCGCAAGCTGCGCTTTCTGTTTTTCGCTTTCGTCAATCCATAATGCCGGCAGATTAAAAGCAGGTTCTTTAGTTACCGTGCCTGCAATATTAGCCGCCGCATTGCCCGGATTCATAGCCAGATACTTACCCGGCATTATTTCAAATCTGGACACCTCTACGCCTTTTATAAGAATAACGTATTCATTGGGTTTTAAAGCTAAATTGTCTTTAATATGAATAGGCGGCACAATCATTCCGAGATCCGCAGCAATCTGTTTTCTAAGACCTTTTATTCTTTCGAGAAGTTCTCCGCTTCTTGAAGAATCAACGTAGGATATTAAACCGTAGCCGACTTCCAGTTCAATTATATCGACCTGCATAACGCTTTCAAGAATCTGCGATTCCGGCACGACCTTTTTTTCGTCGATGCTCTTCTGTTCAATCTCTGCTTTTTTTCGCAAGGTATCTCTTGAAATTAAAAAAGCGGAAATTGCAAGTATAAACGCCAGTAAAATAAACGGCCAGTGAGGCAGCCCCGGTATAATACCGAAAAAAAATAAAATACCGGCGCCGGTATATAAAGCGCGCGGATAAGTGGCAAACTGTTTTGAAAATTCTTTCGACAGATTGGTTTCTCTGCTTGCTCTTGTTATAATAACGCCGCTTGCGGTTGAAACGATAAGCGCCGGTATCTGAGCCACAAGACCTTCTCCTATGCTCAAAAGAGTATAATCTGAAGCAGCCTGAGCCAAAGACATATGATGCTGAAAAATACCTATTAAAAGTCCGCCTATAATATTAACGACTATAATAACTATAGCCGCTACTACGTCGCCTCTGACAAATTTGCTGGCGCCGTCCATAGAACCGTAAAAGTCTGCTTCTTTAATGATATCAGACCTTTTTTTTCTTGCTTCCTGGTCGTTTATTAGACCGGAATTTAATTCTGCGTCAACCGACATCTGCTTTCCTGGCATAGCGTCTAATGTAAATCGCGCTGCAACTTCGGCTACCCTGCCGGCACCTTTAGTAACTACTAAAAAGTTAATTACTATAAAAATTATAAATATAACAATCCCTACCGCATAATTTCCGCCTATTATAAATTTTCCGAATGACTGTATTACAACGCCTGCCGCATCCGTCCCCTTATATCCGTACAGCAAAATTAATCTGGTAGCGGCTATCTCTAATGAAAGCCTAAAAACCGTGGCAAATAACAATATTGTAGGAAAAATAGAAAATTCCAGCGGTCTCAGGACATAAATTGAAATAAGAAGGACAATGATAGAAAAAGATATAGATAAAGTTAAGAAAATATCAAGCATCCATGTGGTTATAGGAAGAACCATAAGGATAATTACCATGAAAAACATCAGGGCAAGAACGATATCTGAATTTTTCAATATAAGATTATCTTTTTTTATAGCAGAGCTGTTATTAGCCATTTGTATTCATACTCCAAATTTTTTTAAATTTAAGGTTCGTTGAATACAGATGCGCAAGTATTTCGGCAACGGCTTTATATAAAGTATCGGGAATAAAATCTCCGGGTTCGCATATTTCATAAAGAGACCTTGCGATATATTTATTTTCAATAATAGGAATATCATTAGCCGCTGCAATTTTCTTAATCAGAAACGCCATCTCGTCTGCTCCTTTTGCTACGACTACCGGCGCTTTATGCTTTTTGTTTTCATATTTCAGCGCTACCGCAAAATGCGTCGGGTTTGTTATAACCACATGCGCATTTTTAACCTCTTTTAAAATTTTTCTGCGCGATATTTCTCTTTGCATTTTTCTTAATTTGCCTTTTACATGAGGGTTGCCTTCATACTGCCTCATTTCATCTTTTACTTCCTGCTTTGTCATCATAAGACTTTTGGTATGCTGCCATTTTTGGATAAAATAGTCTATTACGCTCAGCACTATCATAACGGCGATAATATTAAAAAAAACTTTGGATATAAGCTGCATGATAAAAATTACATTTGCTTCCGCCGTTGCATATTCTAATGTAAATAATTTATGTAAATAGCCTATAACCGAAAAATATGCCACTAAAACTATGACGAAGAATTTTACTAAGGATTTCAGCAGTTCATTCACAGACTGAAATGAAAAAAATCTTTGAATGCCCGCCACAGGATTTATCTTGCCAAAATTAGGAATAAGCGGCTCAAAAGTTAATAAAAATCCTATCTGCGCTATATTCGAAACTACCGAAGCTAAAAAAATAATCAATATTACCGGAAGTATAGCATAAAAAACGGAATAAAGCAGACCGTATAAAACATTGATGGCTCCGGCTTTTGTAAGCTGTATAGAAGAAGCGTTCGATAAAAAATATACCATGTTGCCTTCAACGGTCTTTCCGATTTTTTCTATATTGAACGAAAGATAGATAAAAATGGCTATTAAACCGAAAGTGGTGTTGACCTCTCTCGATTTCATAACGTTGCCTTTGTTTCTTGCGTCCTCTAATCTTTTAGGAGTAGGCTGTTCAGTCTGTTCAGATTTATCCGCCATAATTTATTTTCCGGGTATTAAATTTAATACTGAAATATATTCTCCGTTTAGCCCTCTAAACATTAACAGGATATAATTGCTAAAATAGGGCATAAATAAAAACATAAAAAACAGCCCTGCTATGATAATCATAGGAAAACCTACCGCAAAAATATTAAACTGCGGCGCAAGACGTCCCATTATCGCAATAATAATATTTGTAAATAAAGCTACAACTACAATAGGTATGCTCAGCTCAAAGCCGATTAAAAAAATATTTCCAGCCTTATAAACGATATATTTAAAAACATAAGGCGAAAATTTAAAAAAAGTAAGCGGTATAACCTGAAAACTTTTATATAGACCTTCAAAAAGAAAAAAAAATGCGTCGGAAATTAAAAAAAGCATCAGCGCTATAAAATTCCACATATTCGCAAGCAGCGAGACCTCTGCATTATTTATCAGCGGATTTATAAGACTAATCATTCCGTAACCGATTTGAAAACCGGCAAATTGACCGGCTAATTCAACGCCGCTGAAAATTATTAAAACAAGAAATCCGAGTATAAGACCTATTAAAATCTGAGAAAAAATCAAAAGTATGACGGCAGCAAGAGAAATATGGGGAATAATCTGTATTTTTGCTATCATAGGGTACATTATTATAGCTATAAAAAAAGCCGTCCCTACCTTAATTTTATTCGGCACCGCCGTGCTTCCGATAAAAGGCAGTATCATAATCATCGCAAGAATTCTAAAGAATATTAGCATAAATTCTATTAATAAATATCTATGAATATAGAGCATAAATTAACTTCCTCCCCTAACATAAGAAGGAAAATGGGCAAAAATAGCCGTAGCAAAATCTACTAAAATATTAAGCATCCACGGGCCGAAAATAAGCAGAACCACTATGACTACTATAATTTTTGGAACAAAAGTGATAGTCTGGTCTTGTAATTGCGTAACAGCTTGAAAAACGCTTATCATAAGCCCTATTGCCAAACTGGCGATAAGCGGAGGAGCGCTTAGGTATAAGACGGTCAAAATCATTTTCTGTACAATAAAGTTTACAAATTCTATAGACATCGATATTTAGATATTTAATTGATATTTATCGGTTTATTTAATTAATTTATTTTATTTATTTATTTTATTTATTTAGCTTTTTATTCGGTTTATTTTAATTAATTTATTTTATTTTATTTATTTAATTTTTTATTAGGTTTATTTTAATTAATTTATTTAATTTATTTATTTAATTTTTTATTGAGCTATTTATTTATATTGTTTAGTTAGATTGTTTAGTTAAATTAATTATTTAATAATTTACTTTAATAACATACATATAACTATTTAAAACTTTGAACTAAAGAGCCTACGACTAAGTACCATCCGTTAACTAATACAAAAAGCATCAACTTGAACGGCAGAGAAATCATTGTAGGCGGAAGCATCATCATACCCATAGACATAAGCAGACTTGAAATAACTAAATCAATGACTAAAAACGGCAGATAAATCAAAAAACTTATTTCAAAAGCGGTTGTCAGTTCGCTAATTACAAAAGCGGGCACAAGGACATACATAGGAACATCCTGCGGCGATTTTACTTTTTTTAGTTTAGCCATACGCACAAACAGTCCAAGGTCTTTTGTTCTTGTCTGTCTGAGCATAAATTTTTTCAGCGGTTTTACTCCGCGTTTATATGCCTGCGTTATGCCTATTTTCTTATTTGTGTAGGGAATATATGCATTATGATATATTTTGCCTATTACGGGAGCCATAACAAAAAAAGTGAGAAAAAGACTTAAGCCTATTATAACCTGATTAGGCGGCATATTCTGAGTACCCATAGACGTGCTGAGAAACGAAAGGACCACGACTATTCTCACGAAGGACGTCATCATAATTAGAATAGACGGAGCGATAGAAACTACCGTAAATATAAGTAATATCTGAATAAGGGCGGAAACTTCGGAATGATGCGGGTGTTTTGTTATCGCTATAACAGGCAGAGCGATAAGATTTGCCCCGTTTAACTTAATTTTTCTTAAAATTTCCATTATTGCTCTCCATAAGTCCCTTTATTTTATTTTCTATATCAAAAAAAACATTATCGGCTTTATTTTTACTTCTTGCTTCAGAAATATTTCTTATTTTATATTCTGAAGATTCTTTAGCTTTATCTTTATCGTTATTACTATCATTATAATTAAAACTATAATCATCATTTTTGTTATTACCGACATTACCGCCGTAGCCATCGTAGCCGTCGTAGCCGCCGTTTGCATTAATGTTATCATTAACGTTATTACGATTGTTTTTATTGTTATTGTTTAAAAAACCGGAATAAGAATAAGTAGACGGCGCTCCGCTTTTTTTGTTAGGCGTTCTATTTTCAAATGCTTCCCGACGGTTAAGTTCAGGCGTAAATTGAGATGCTTCCGAGTTTTTATTGTCTTTATTTTTGTTTTTATCTTTTGACAATGCACTTATATGCTGCTTCAAAAAACTGCTGAAACTATTCCTTGAAGCTGGAGTATCTTTTTTATTTAAAAATTTACCGGCATTACCTTTGCTAACGGCAATATCTTGAATATCGTCAATATCGCCGTTGTCGTTATTGTCGTTATTGTCGTCATTGTCGTCATTATTATCGTTATAGTTATTGTCATTATTTCTTAAACCGGATGAACTGCCGAAATTTCTGGAATAATTCACGCTCTTATTATTTATCATGCCTGTCATCATATTTTTAATCGGCGCAGCAATGCTATCTTCTGAGGTATCATTTTCGCTGCCGATATTATTTTCATCGTCTTTGATATGACCTATAACCTGCATATTTGTGGGAGATACGCCTATTAAAAAAAGTTGATTGTTAACCGAAGCAAGTATAAGCGACTTTTTAAATCCTATATTTACAGAAGAAATAATTCGTATATTATTTTTATTTTTTTTAGTATTAGATATTTTGCCTTTAAATTTTGTAAGCAGATAATAGATAGCATAAATAAAACCCAATACAAAAAGTAAAGAAAGTATAGTTTTAATAATTTCAAATCCAAAATTAAAATTCATTGCAGCCGGCTGTTTATTTAACATTGTTTTACCGATTATATTAGTTTTATTAGTTCGTTCGGGCTGAGCGGTTTGAGCCGTTGGAGCAGCTTTATCATGACGTTCGGCATTTTTATTGAACGGCGCGATTTTATTCAGAGCCGTTTTATTCAGAGCCGTTTTATTCAGAGCCGTTTTAGCTTTTAAAGGTTTTTTTATATTCTTAAAACTGTTTTTCAGCAATGCAAGCTTACTGAGCTGCGGCGCTTTTTTGCCTATATTTTGAAATATATTACCGGCAAAACTGCGATTTATTTTGATAATATAGTAATTTTCGTAAAAAGAACTCTCTAAGCGTTTTTGATTTATTTTTATCCCCTTTTTAAAATAAACCATAACGTCTGCAGAATGCTTTGCGCCACGCATTAATTCTATTCCTGAAATCAACGGATTATTAGAATATTTTAAAAATTTAGATTTAAAATGAAAACCGGTATACGGAAATTTTAATTTGAAGCCGTAATTATATAATTTATAATTTGGATTCAGCCGTTTAGCGGCATTATTAAATTTTAGCCATATAAGATACTTGCCGTTATTATTTTTAGTGACCAAAATTCTTTGCAGCAACGAATTTGGCGAAACATTTCCCGATGCATAGCATGTTCCCGCTAACATACCTGTAATAAAAAATAGCGGTAATAACACAAATAGCGCAAATAATAAAAAGGATTCAGATGCAGATAATCCAAGAAATTTCCTCATAATTTCTTGACCCTTTCTACCGGACTTATTATATCGGTTAATCTTACGCCAAATTTATCATTGACAAGAACAACTTCGCCTTTTGCCATCAGTTTATTGTTGACATATACTTCTAAAGGTTCTCCTGCCAGTTTGTCAAGCTCTAATACTGAGCCCTGTCCAAGCTGAAGCATATCGTTTATAATCATTTTTGTTCTGCCCAGTTCAACGGATATGCTTAGCGGTATATCAAGAATAAATTCAAGATTTTTAGGCGGTTCTGCCGTTTTATCGTTCACATCGAAAGACGCAAACTCGACTTTCTTTACGTTAAATTTATTTTTATTTGCTCCGGATGCCGCTCCCGCTTCCGGCTTTCCGTTTTTATTAACGCTTTCGGCTATTGCATTGCTTCCCTTATCATATTTTAACGTTTCTCCGGCGGAGCTATCTGCAGCGTCTTTATTCTGGGTATCTGCCGCGGTTTCTCCTGAAGCGCCTGAAGAAGCCGCTTCCGCTCCTGAATCCGCAGCCTTCGCTTCTTCTTTAAATGCATCGTCCCATGAAATATTATCGTCGTTTTCGTCTGCCGACTCGACGTCTTTTTTATTATTGTTTTCCGCAGCTTCTTCTTTAAATGCATCGTCCCATGAAATATTATCGTCTTCATTTTCTTTTTCTTCTTGATTATTTTTATTATTTGAAGACGGCTTAGTCTGTCCGGACGGCAGATCCGACGCTTCACCCGTTTTTTTATTTTCTTCTTCTGTTTGCTGCTCAGTCTGACTCATCGTAATACCCCTCTTTTTCTAATGGAATAGATGAAATTAATTTTACCGCAAGCTGATTTTGCATTTTGCCAGGATAAGCTAAATATTTTGGAATATTTTCTACCCTCACGACCAGCGGTTCAACAATCTGCTTGTCTAAAATAAGAACGTCGCCCTCTTTTATATTCAAAAAATCTCTTGTTTTTATTTCTGTTCTGCCAAGTTCAACCTTTAAATTAAGCTCAGATTCTTTTAATCTTGCCTTAAATCTCTCTATCCATCTGGAGTCAACCTCAAGCTGTTCGCTCTGAAAACCGCTATACAATTTTTCTTTAACGGGTTCAATCATCGAATAAGGCAGACATATCATAAATCTTGAAACGGCGCCTTCGATATCTACTTCAAATCTGTTTACTATAACTACTTCGGTAGGCGTTACGATAGTTGCGAACTGAGGGTTAATTTCGCTTCTCTGAAATTCCAATTCAACGGGACTAACAGGTTTCCATGCCTCCGTAATATCGGCAAAAGCCATATCTACAACTTTTTTTATAAGTCTGTTCTCTATTGGAGAAAAATCTCTGCCTTCTACTTTAACATGCAGTTCTGTATTTCCGCCGAAAAAAATATCTATAAGATTGTAAACAAGCCTTGCATCAAGAACAAATATGCCGAATCCGCGAAGCGGCGGCATTTTAAAGATAGTGAGACTCGTCGGAAGCGGTATATTTTTTAAAAATTCTCCGAATTTTTGCATATCGACCGAAGTCCAAGTTACCTCGGCAACCTTCCTCAATGTTGAAGTAAGGTCATTCCTCAGAAGCCTTGCAAATCTTTCATTAATAATTTCAAGGGTAGGCATTCTGCCGCGGACTATTCTATCCTGCGAAGTCAGGTCATAGTTTCTGACGCCGCCTACCTGTTCAGGCTTTTTTTCTGCCTCTATAGTCCCTGAGGATATACCCCTTAATAGCGCATTAACCTCTTCCTGTGATAAGACGTCAGCCATAAAATAATTATATAATTATATTGATATTAAATTTAGATAGATATTTATTTAGTCAAATATTTATTAGTTAGTTATGTATTTATTATTTATTGAGCTATTAGTTATTAATTATTTATTTATTAATTGTTTATTGAGTTATTGAGTTATTAGTTAAAATTATTGAGCTATTATTTAGTTATTTATTAATTGTTTATTAAATTATTAAGCTATTAATTAGTTATTAAATTATTAGTTATTTATTAATTACTGCACCAAATAATTATTAAAATAAACGCTTATCACTTGACCTTGCCCTAAAATCCTGTTAAGACTTCTTGCTATCTGGTGTCTTAAAGCAGTTATTCCGGCAGGCGTGTTAATTTCGTGCGACGTTTTTGAGCTTAATATCATAATAATACTGTTTCTTAATTGAGGAGTAAGCTGCTTAAAAAGTGCCTGATTCCCTCCTGGTTTAAGTTCCACGGTTATGGAAGCCTTAACATAGCTTGCAGAATTTTTATTTGCGAGATTTGTCAAAAAAGGTTTAAGTTCTATCATTGGTCCGGGCGTAATATTTTTTCTGACGTTAATAGCATTATTTAACGGTGTACTA
>JAKAQK010000233.1 GCA_021822625.1 bacterium
ATCCGCAACAGTTAAAACAACGATGTTGAGGTTTGTTTCTTGCTTCGTGCTTGCTCCGCTTCGCTCCGGCGCACTACGGCGAAACAAACATTTAAAAGCATTGTATCGGGCTCTGCCCGAACCCGCAAGCTGATGCCAGCTTGACCGCAGGGGGTTATAGAGGCGTTAATTGAGCGTTAATGGTTATTTCCAGCAGTGTTCACACTTCATACATTATTTTATTAAACAAAAACATCCCGACCAAGTCAAACGCAGTCGGGAGTGAGATATGGAGGCGGGCGTTTATAAAAGCGAAGCTTTTATGCCCGCCGGAGTGAAATAAATCTTGACACCTCCTACGTTATTTCTTTATCTTTTATATAAAAAAATAATAAGATTAATGATATATAAATCGGATAGCTTTTATTCAAAGGCATAAGATGATATAATTAAACATAATATAAAATTTTATAAAAAAGGAGGTGAAAAAAAATGAATAAATTTCTTAACTTTCTTATAATCAGCGGTATTTTAGCGGCTGGTTATTACGGGCTAAAAAACAAAGACCCTAAATTGTTGGGATTAGCAGCAGGAAAGCTTTTGGTTTTAGGAATTATTAACGGCAAAAATTAAGAAAAGGGTCTGTAAAGCAATCTTATTAATTAAAATTAGTAATTTGAGGCGTTATGTAGCAATATAATTACTAATTTTCCTAAAATAAATGACTCAGATTTTCAATTCTTTTTCAATAATCTTGTTAAATTTTCCCCATTCCTCTTTTAATTCCGTATGAGATTTTTTTAGCTTTTTAAGATAAGATATCTGATAATCCAGAGGTAATATTTTTAATGAATTAACATAAGTTTTGAAAGAATTGCCCATTTCATTTATATGAAGATAAACGGACACAATGAGTCTGCATAACTCCTTGTTTTCAATCTTTCCAAGTAAATTAGCATTCGACTTATAGATAATAAAATATATTTCTGGTGCAGGAATTATAAACTCCCGCATTTGTTCAATTACACCGTTTTCCAAAAATCTTCCTATAGAATCTTCATTTTCAGCATAAACCCTCCACAAGATGTTTAATTCTATGTATATTGCCTGTAAAAGCGCCTTAATTTCCATTTCTCTGCGGTTATTTTCCGCCTTACGATTATAACAATTTGCAAGAAAGACCCCCAAAAAAGCACCGGCTAATGTAAAAATTCCGACTATAATGCTATCTGTGTTATTGGCAAGAAAACATAATAAATAATTCATAATTTTACCCTATAGAAATAAAAATAAATCAGCTCTTTTATTAATATAAACAAATATGTTAATTTTCTGACTTTACTGGCTTAATGCCAAATATTTTTGTTTTTTGATCTATAAAATAATCATGATTAAATGAATAAATTTCTATTCTATCATTCAAAATAACATGAAGATGATTCATATATCGTTTAGAACGCGGATAAACCCTCCAACGAATAACATCCCCGTTAATTCTATATTCATTCCCATCGCTTAGCAGAATAGATAGACCATTTAAATCTTCAATTATAGTCCCAAATTGAGCTACGCCGGCCGAAACGATATCTTTTTCATTTACATCATTTGAATATTTATTATCAAGCGTTTCAAAAACTGGCTCATCGCTTTTATTAATATTGCCTTGGGTAAATCTGGAAACTTTCATAGTATGACCTTTTTTAGCATAATAGATTTTTTCATTTTCTGCCCAACTAAATCCTTTATCGACACCCGAAAAAATATACGATTCTTCATAAAATTTATTAAATTTTAATTTCCAATTATTATCTACTTTATCCCAATAATTTGCTATCAAAAATGAACCGCCAATGTCGGAAGTGCTATAAATACTTGAAAATGCATATGCGGAAATAAGAGAGTGACGTTTGCTGAGTTGAATAATTTTGTCGTCAATTTTCTTAAATATAGGAGGATAAAAATTTTCTCTATCTATCAAAAACTCAAAAAGTCCTTCTGAGCCTCCTGAAAGCAACAATCTTTTGGAATTTGCTTTGATTGATTGTATATTAGAGCAATCCCATATTTTATCAGGTCTTGAACTGACTGGATATTTACTACTGCTTCGATGAGCTTTTGATGACAATAATCCTTTTTGCATTACGGCATAAATATTATTATAATGTATATCGCTATCGGTTTGCAGTTCTGGAAATGGATTTTTTTGCTCGGCTCTTAGTGCCATAGTCTTTAAATCTAAAACATTTTCTTCTGATGATGCTTTATTAAATTTTCGAAGAATTAAATTTTTAATTTCGGAATCTTTATATATAAGGTCAAAATTGCTGTTATAAAGATAATCGCCGCGAGAAAATCCGCATATAATTGGAAGCTCTATAAATTTATCTTTATTATACATACTTTCAATTGACTTCCCCCAATTATAAATATATAAATTTCCATTCATATCCCAGAGATATAGCCTATCTTTGTATATTTGAACATCCCAAAAATCGCCATATATTGTAATTTTTAAAGGTTGCATTTTTGACCTTTTAGGATTTTACACATAATTTTTTTATTTATATAATTATCATTAATCCACATTT
>JAKAQK010000067.1 GCA_021822625.1 bacterium
GAGGCAGACGGTTATATGTCGCAATCCCTTATAAATCAGGGAAATATTCTTACGAAATCCCTGAAAGCATAGGGAAGTTTGTTGAAAGTTTGTCGCAATCCCTTATAAATCAGGGAAATATTCTTACTGTACGGGCTATGCCGAAGACCTCGACGGTCTTCGGCATTGTCGCAATCCCTTATAAATCAGGGAAATATTCTTACCGAGGGATTAACTTGGTATGACTGCGCAAGTTTTAAAATTGTCGCAATCCCTTATAAATCAGGGAAATATTCTTACCAGAAACAAACAAAATGGCGGGTATATAGAGTTTAAAGCAGTCGCAATCCCTTATAAATCAGGGAAATATTCTTACGTTATGTAATTTGGATAGCGGATAATAATGATATTAAAAGTCGCAATCCCTTATAAATCAGGGAAATATTCTTACGAGGCAAAAAATGGATAAGTTTTCAAAATGGCTCGAAAGAGTCGCAATCCCTTATAAATCAGGGAAATATTCTTACATTTGTTTCCGTTGACAGACGGAAACCCCGGTAAAAAATTGTCGCAATCCCTTATAAATCAGGGAAATATTCTTACGAAAAAGAAAAAGATAAGCATTAAAGGTTTGTTAAAAAAGTCGCAATCCCTTATAAATCAGGGAAATATTCTTACAATAATGTAGACGACGAAAAAGAAAAAGTCGAAAGTAGGTCGCAATCCCTTATAAATCAGGGAAATATTCTTACACTGCCATTTGTAACTTATCGAAATAATTAACCTATTTGAACCGTTTTTCGTAATGTCCGAGTTATCCACAGGTTATCAACAGTTTTTATATTTCAAACAACGGTATTTTTTAATTTCAAAGTTAGTATATATAATCGTTTCCGTAATGTCAAGGGTTTTTGTTACAAAAACAGATAACGGAAAGCGTTGATAATGCTGTATCTTTTGTAAGATGTTGAAACTATTAAGATTTTTAAAAAACATAAATTTAATAAATACAAGTTGATTTAAAAGTTAAATATTAATCAATTCAAGCACTTTTTTATTTCATTTTTAAGTTCTTTGGCAATTTTAAATGGGTGTATTATAGTGGTGTTTAATTCTTTAGCTCTTTTAATTGCGCTTGATTTTATTGGATATTCAGTATGCGAAAATTTATTATTTTTATTTTTTGGTATTTCAAGTATATTATCAACTGCCGTTGAAACTAAAAAACTTTCTACCGATAACCTGCCGACTTTACCTTGAATAGCATTAATTTTATAGATAATTTCATTGCTTTTATCGTGCTGTTGTTGTAATGATTTACATTCAAGCATATATATTCTGTTTCTGGATGTAAACATGACATCTATTTCATTGTTGGCGGCATTCTTTTCTTTGCTTTTTATATCTGGATTTAAAAGCACATCATCTATTAAGTCTTCAGTTTCATTTTTTAGGTCATTTATTTCATTGAAGCAAAATTCTTCTAACCAGCCCCCAGTAAAAAACTCAACATCTTTTTTATCTAATGTTACTTTGATTAGCGTCTTATTGGGCAAATTTTCGACAGAAGACCTACTCTTGAAATTATCGAAATCAAAAAGCTCTTTTGCAGCTTTAGTTTCCTCTTTATATAGATTCCATTCTTTTGACGGAAATTCAAAAATGAAATTATCCTGTTTAAATTTATCATTATTTCTATAAGATATTAGTTTTTGATAAAAAAATGATAGCAATCTATAAACAGGGCTTTCAGTTTTTTCGTCTTGCAAGAAATAATTATTCATGAGCCATTTTGAGACATCTTTGTATTCTGTTGCAAAAGATATTTTTTTATCTAATTTTTCTTCATTGATTATTTCAACTCCATAAGCTGCGCAAAATTGTTTTACGCTAAGCCGTGTTGGAATTATCTTAACTTCTTCATCTTTTTGAGCAATATTTGTTATAATCGTATTTTTTCCTAATGGCAAATACACGATTTTAGACATCTTACTATTAGTATTTGATTTAGCAATATCATAGAGAGATATACTCATTAATTTTGTTCCGCCCGTAATATTATATATTATTTCGTCATAATCCATGCCGTTTTTTAATAACCAAGAATTTATTTTTTCGACATCGGAATAAACGGATTCTTCAGATATTGTTAAAGTATACACATTATCGTCAATTTTATAAAAACATTCTCCTGGATTTTTTTTATCAATCAAACCAACTAAAGAACGTTTTGATCTCAAAAGCATATCGACTGAATTAAGAGTGTAAGATATTATATTATTAAACTTTTGAGTATAAAGAAAAAGAAGGCTATCAGGCATAAAATAATCAATAGAAAGAATATTAGGAACGGCATGTTCGCTTACAATACAAATTAATAATTTTTTCATTGTATTTTTTCCCCTTTAAATATTAATTCGCTTGGCTTCGGAAGTATACCTCTCTTTTTATTTTTGTCCTCCTTTATCGCCATATATTCCGTTTCATCGTTTCGAGGCTTATTTTCAAAGTCCGACATTATTTCCAGTTCTTTTATTCTATCGACGTCCCAAAGAGATTTTTTATCTTTTGCATCTATTTTTTCCCTTATATATTTATCAAATGAATTAATATAATCATCTATGGAAATATTTTCTTTCGACGGTTCTGTATCCCATCCGTCAAAAAGTTCGCTATATCTTTTTTCTATATTAAAAACGGTAAGAGAAGGCGTTATTTTTATTGAACCAAGTCCAAGCGGTTTGCCCATTCCGATTTTGTGACACAAGTTTTCTTTTAGTTTTAAAGAAAATAAGAGTGCGCCAAGTTCGACTTCTGAAAGATTTTCAAACCGTATTCTGCCGGAAAATTCAGCTCCTGTCTTTATAGGTTTAATTTTTGTATATTGAGAAGAGTGTTTATTTAAAGCGATACTATCCGTTTCAACATATTCTTGAGCATTTATATTTTTATGCCAGTACAACTTATAACCTCTAATTTCCGCATCTGCACTATTATAGTCTCTTAAACCTTCCATATCACCTTTTATGCTTTTTGTTCTAATATTTTCTTTATATTGATTTAAATATAGCTGAAAAGACGTAGGTTTAGGCTCAGACAGTATCTTAGGCGTTACAGGATTGTTTTGAATCTTATCTTTAGAATTATCATTTAAGTATGCATCTTCAAAAAAAACTCTGCTTGCAAAATCAGATTCGTTTCCAAAAATTGCCATTGCAATATCAATGGTATTACTCTCATATTTTTGTTTAACAAAATAGTTGAGTTCATGTTTATATGCAAGCCTAAACATTCCTGTATGTCCTATAGAAATAATGTTTTCATTGTTATTGTTATCAGTTACATAAAAACATGGCACTTCTTTACTTTTACCGTTAAGACTTTTAAGCAAATCTATAGAATCTGCACTTCTGTTTATATCGTTTTTATAGTTTTCTATAACATTTCTAGCAACAGGAATTTCCTTTGCATTATCTTGAGGTTTCGCAATAATCCAATCTAAATGCTTACCTGCAGGAGTTTTATCTTTGTGCTCACCGCTCACATAACCGCTTCGTATAACATATCCCTCAATAAAACCGTTATCATTATTCTTCGATATCTGGGTAACTTTAGCATATTTAATTTTAACATCATGATGAGTGTTTATTGTAGATTCTACAGGTTTGAAGAAAATTTTATAAAAAGATTGCTTTATATTAATATTATTATCTATAACTCCATTCACTATCTTTTGTTCTACTCTATAAAACCAGCAATTATTTTTTTTAGAAAAAGACGGGATAATTATGTATTTATTATGACCTTTTTTTACAATATAACCGGCTTTTAACTTCGGATACTCTATTACATTGTTATTAGACTTGAGCATATAATCAACATAGGCGTCTTTTAAATTCAAGGATTTATCCATAAACGACCTAAAATGAAACTTTCTGTTCCCATCAATAAAATTTAATTTGCTATAACTTGCAATTTCGACTATGTTTCTTATTAGTCCCCTTATAGAACTCCCTGGAATCCTATTTCTGCCGGCCGGTGAAAAAAAATCGGAGTTTTCCTTGTTATCCTTAGCGTTATTTTCGGCGGTATCTCTTATGTAAATAGGTGTTTTCGCTTCTATATTTATATCGATGTACCCGGTGAATAGGTCTTTATGAAATTTATCAAATGTTGGAACTTCATCCTTGTTAGAATAGATAGATACGATTTTTTCATTAAGCGGAATAAAATTATACGGGGCTATGGCTTCTGGAATACTGACGTTATTTACATAAGGCTCATTTTTCCGAGTATTCGGTTGTATGTGTGGAGTTTCTTTTTCATAAGTCTTTCCGTCTATTACGACCTTGCTTATGACGCCACGTTCTCTTTCTACTTCGGCTTCTTTTCCGTTAGCATTTTCCGGTATTTTAAATGATTTCTCGATTGGCATGCTTTTGCCATCATTAAAACTAACCGTAACGCTAAATTCCTTTTTAGCCGGTTTAATATTTATTTTACCCTTTTCCGTTTTAGCCATAAAATCTGACCCTCTACATAATCAATCATTCAATTATTATTACAACAGTTGTACAAAATCTACAAATCTGGAATCTATATAAGTAGCCTGACATTCGTAAATGCCGCCAAATCCTATATAATTACAAGTTTTAATAGCAATTCTACTTTTTTTGTCATCTATTTTAAATCCGCCGTTCTTGTCCGTATCCGGCAAAATTATTTTAACACCCCTGTCCTCTGCCAGCGTTATAAAATTCTTATTATTTCTTGCGACGAGCCTTGTTCCGAATAAAACCTGATTCGAATATATTACGCTAATTTCTTCGCGTCCGTCATCGCCGTTTTGCTCGTAGTCAATTCGAAAACGCCCTAAATGGGTTAATGTGCCGCACTTTATATTTCTCCAAATTAAAAATTCCTCATTTTCATTGAAAATTCTCATTTTCTGAATGGATTCTATAGAAGGATTTTGCCCAATCGACATGTTTAAATCTTTCAATTGTTCTTCGTCAAATTGAAATTCATAGCTCTTGTCGTTTTCAATGTTATATCTGCCTATTAAGATACCGTTATCAAGATAAAATACGGCTAAAGAAGGCGCAGTTATGTAATCGCCTACATCTGAAAAATCTTTAAATTGATTGATATCAACGGTTTTTGAAAATTTTTTTACCGCCGTATGAACATTATTATTCATAAATTATTAATAAAAAAATAATAAAAGTTATTAATTATAATATGTTAGTATACTTTTAATTTAATTCATTTAATCGTTACTTTTATATTTAGCTACGTTACTTTCAAATTTTTTTAATTCTTCTTCCGATATTTCATTTAATGTTTTTACTAAATCTTCCATATACTTTTTATCGTCTTTAGATATATCGTCAATTTTGAAAAAATTAATTTCTTTATTGTTCGACTTTTTAATAGACACCCATTTACCCTTAAATACGCCGCGACCGATATTTTTTTCGCCGCCGATGGCAAGATTGCCAGTCCAAATATCTTTAAGCAATAAAAGCATCAATCCTTCATCTATCTCTAAGGCATTTTTAACGATAATAGTAAAATTTTTAATATTTGATTCTTTACCGGAAATATTTAAAGGAAAAACGGGTAAACTGTCAAATAAGGCAGAGTTTATTACGCCGCCGGTAAATCTGTCTATCTTAATTCTGCTCTGGACTTCGCTGCATATATGCTCAATATTTACCTCTTCTACTAAAACCCGCGAAGGAATATCTATTTTTATTTTTTTATGTCCGGCTTTATCATTTAGCTCCATTTCATAAGAATTTCCAAAAAGAATGTTTATATATGCATTCATTTTCTCTTCCGGTATTTCATTTTTATCGGCAATAGTCCTCATTATACGCTCCGCCCTTGCTCTCAGTGCTCCTTTTATCGAAGTTCCTGAAATAATGTATCGTCCGCCGGACTTTAATTGCGATGCATCAGGGTCTTTCGGATTATCGGAATAACTTCTTATAATAAGAGAATTTTTAATATCTAAAGAAACATTTATAATTAAGCGATTTTCATAACGTCCAATATCATGGCAGCCGAATGAAGTCGATTCGTTTTGACGTTTATTAAGTCCTGTTCCGGTTAACCAAGCTTCTACGTCTTCTTTTCTGCTAAAATCAAGCAGAAAAATCCTTCCTGTTTCTAAAATTGCTTTTCCGAATCCAGAATTTGTTTTAGCTCCGATTCTTATGCCTTTTTTTGTTAATAAATTAAAAATTGTGCCGCCTACTTCTTTAATTTTGTTAATGGGAATAAAATTTTCTAAATCTGAAAACAAATCTATTTCAATCTTTAATTTAAATTTTGAACCAGCCGCGACTACTTCGTAATCATATTTTGCTTTGTCTTCTGCAATACCTGTTTTAACGTCTATTTTTACTCCGTCTCTTATTTCTACGACGTCTTCTTTAGAAGCAATATAAAGATCTGAACAAGATAATAAGGAGCTGCGGTCATTATCGCCAAAAATATATGCAAAATTTTCTTTTGTTATAGAACGCGTATCGTCGGCTTGTCCAGAATTAATACCGTAAATTTCGCCGAATTCTTGTTTCAACACTCCCACAAAAGACGTAGCAGGAATAAAAGGCATACCTTCGCTATCTTTTATAACGTCTATATCGGTATTGGTATCTTCGCCGCATCCAATAAGCATAGCAGACTTAAGAGCTATATCGCCGTCTATTACTATTTTTCCTTTAAGTAATTTATTCCTTTTCATCCTGACGCCTTTTATTTTTCCGTTTTAGCTGGGTAAAGAAGTTTATTAAATAAACCTTTTGAAATTCTGTTAAATTTTCATCAGTCATAAAAGTACTTTCATCAAGAACCTTAGAATTATTACTTTTATCGACATTTTCGGCATTAATTTTTCGTAAAAATTCTTTTATGCCGAATTTTTGCAATATTTCGTTTATTTTATCTTTGATAAACAACTTATTATTTTCACTTTTTTCATATCCAAATTTATTAAGAAAATCAAGCATGGAAATATTTTCTATAGAAGCCCCGCTGAGTTTATCTTTAGCAACTTTTCTAAGGTCGTTAATATTTTTTTGAAAATTTTCAAAATCTTTTATTTCTTTAATTGCTTTTGCAAAATTTTTAAGTTTTGAAGAAAGCGAACCCGTAATAAATTGGCTATCTGCTTCGTTAGCTTTTTTAATGGCCTCAATAGCTAATTGATCTTTTATAAAAACAATTATTCTTCGTTCTATAATTTTTTTAGATATATTAGTAAGCAGCGGTTTTTTATGCAAATAAGATAAATTACGTTCCGTTAATTCTTCTTTTTTTAATTGCCGCTTGACGTTTAAATTAAAGGCTACCCTGCCGAATCCTTCATTGGTTCTTTCGCCTATGCCGCATATTTCAAAATCTTTATAATTTTCAGGCAAAGAATTGCGTTCTATAAGAAAAGACGATCCTGCCGTAATTACGTTTTCCATGGGTTTTCTAGCCGACCATTTTCCTATGAAATTTTCTACCGTTTTTTTTCTTATGGCAGATTTTTTTATTTTAACTGATGAACCTAAATATTTTGCCAAATCGTTTACGTCTGCAGTTGAAAAACCGTATTCATTATAAATTATCGCATCGGATAAAAGAGTCATTATGCATAAATCGTCCAATTCCCCGTCATTATTGGACAAAACAGCTATGTCTTCAATATCTGATATAATCATATCGATATTGCCGTATTCCGCAGTTCTCGACCTGCCTATATATGCGTTTAAAACTATTTTTCCGTCATAGCCGTATGCCGTATCGGCAGATTCCTTTAAGAATATCAAAAAACTTTTTAGATCATCTTCGCTTCCGAGTACATAAGATATAAATGTTTGAAAAGGCGCTATCCACTCATAATTAAATATATCATTGTCAGGTTTGCCGTTGTTTATTGCTCCGTGAAAACTTATACCGCTCTTGACTGCAACAGTTTTAATAAAGCCGTTGTTTATGCTTCCAAATCCTCCGACGTATTGAAATTTATTTTTCATACCGTCTTTATTTTCTTTTTTTTCAGATTCATCGTCGTTAAGAAAATATTCAATACACTCACCGCTTTCATCATGTTTTTTCTTCTGAATCGACAGCGGCAGCATGTATGCAGGGACTAAACCGTTTTTTCCGTCGTCGATAAGCTTGAACGCATCAGTAAAAGTAAAACCGCCTCGCAAAAAAGAATTATAAAAAAAATCGTCTGCAATACCGTTATGTTTCTTTATATATTTATCGGCAAATATACCCATTATAGAGCTGCCGGTAAGATAAAACTTGCTCTCGACCATATTTTGATCGCCTGGAACATCCGTCATAAGGACTGGAGATTTCAGTTTAATAATAATCTTTATTTTTTTATCGTAATGCATAATTTTTACAATTGCAATTATGTTAAATTATTTAAATTAAAAATTATTCAATGCAAAGATATAGGTTTAATTTCTTTCTCATTTTCATCTGTTATGTAAATCTTTACTTCTCCAAATCCTCTGTTTCTCTTAGAACCTATATTTTTAGCGGCATTACATATATAAATCAACTGATTTATATATTTTTCATCTATTTGAAAGGAGTTTGAAAATACGGTATTTTTATTTATAACTCTTGTACTTCTCAAAGAATGTTTTTTAGTTTTCCCTAATTCTGAATCTATGGCGGTATGCATTCTCGCGTTTGTAAAAAAATCTATAACGTCTTCCTTTAAAATTTTAAATTGATTGCAGTTTGCATTACCGTTAAATTCATCCGAAAACAACAAATGAAAAAAATTTCTAGTGTTTTCATATTCTTCTATATAAAGATTTGGAACTACTAATTTTGCTTCAGTTTCTAAAGAAACATTGCCTTGACTGCCAAATATGTCATAAATGTCAATATTAAAATGAATATCGGCCAAATTAAAAATATTCGACAAAATTTCTGCCGATTCTCTAAGAACCCCTTTTAATCTTTTTGCGGGAATATAAGGCAGACCCGCCTCGTCGAATACGACGTCGGTATCGATTATCGCTCCGTACCCTTTATCTGAAGCAATAATGGCATCCGACAAAAGTTTAACATACAGTTTATATTGTTTAACCATTCAAACTTCCTCTTTTTATTACATATTCGGGTAAAATCTCTAGAAGTTCTATAATATCAAAGTATGGAGTTGCGTTATTAGCATAAAAATCTTGTTCATATTTTTGGCCAAGTATTTCATATGGAATAGAAAAACTTTTTGCTCCGGAGTAGGAATTTTCATCCGCACCGGCGCGCATTTTCATATGTTCTATAAAATTAGAGCGTTCTGATTCGGTTTTATTCAATACTACTCTAATGTCCTTGATTTTAGATTCAGCCAAACGATGCATTTTCTCAACGGGTTTTATTAAACTTTCAATATCTTCTATTTTATAAGGTCTCATATACATTTTGCCGTATATGTTATCATAATGATTTTTTCTTATTTCACCTAATTCTCCAAATATTCCGCTGTAAAACATTTGAAAATCAATATAAGAACCCGAATCATTTTCTTCATCCTGCTCTTTTTTTCTTTTATCCTTAGCGCCGGACAATAATTCTTCCGCAATTTTTTGAATACGATAAATTGGATATTTAGCATGCGCTATAGCAACGCCTGCGCAAGCCGACAAAGGTAAACCGTCTGATACCGTTTGCTCTGCAAAAAATTTTAAAAATCTGCTTGCAAAATAAATCCCCATACTGCCTTCGCAAATAAAACTGACATCGTCGCCCCCTAAAATTATAGGCCGTACAGGTAAAATTTTTTTGCCGTTTTCATATTTTATATTTAACTCTTCGTCTATTTCTTTAAATTCTTCGTCTATTATTTTAAGCAGTCCAATAAACGAATTTTTTACAGCTTCTTTTAATGTATCGGATAATTGTTTCTTCGCGCTTAAATCATTACATTTCATAAATCGGTCAGACATACTGTTTCCGTCTATAGCTACAAAAGCTATATGCGAATCCTCCCCTTTTTTTGAACCTAATTTTTCAAGTTCGTCGGTAAAAGTATATTCGCCGTCTAACCCGCTATCCGATAAAATATTTTGCATGAAATCGGAGCCTTTTTCACTTTTTATTTCATCGAGTTTTTTTAATTTTATATAAGAAGAGTAAGAAATATATGAAGATTGTTTATTGGACTCATAAAAAATTTCTGATGACAGCCCCGTTCTGTTACATTCAGCGGTAATACCGTGCGAAGGAATTGTTGAAATAGGTATAAACTTGTTTTTTGAAATTTGAAGTTCTGCGTATGCTTTGTCTAAATTACCGGCAAAGCCGAAATCTATCCCTACGCCTAAATCTATACCTGGATATTTTTCTAATATACGGAAAGTAAATTCTCTAATAACCTCTAATACTTTTTCTTTGCCTATATCTTTGAAAATTAATACGACGTTACCGCCGCCTTCATATCCGTTTTTTAAAGCAGATTCAAAATATTCATTATAAGGAGATTTTATTTTTTCTTTAAAAATCCCAGATATAATTAATGATGCTCCTATATTTTCTTTAAGTTTATTAGAAGCAAAAATATATTTTTGTATAGACATTATATCTAAAATAACAACTATAGCCATAATTTTTTACCAAACATGCGACGTACAAATATTTAGCCGCTACTTTTAACTCTGTTATTCGTGATCTTATTAATTTTTACATTATGTTATTAATTTTTATATTATTTACATTATGTTATTAATTTTTATATTATTTATATTATTTTATTAATTTTTATATTATTTACATTTATACTTATATTAACTAATACACAGAAATGAAATTACATTATCAAATATTAAGCCTAAAGTCAACGGAAATTATAAAAAATTAAAAGACAAAGAGAAAAAAGAAGCTCTTTTAAACACATTTGTTCCAGTATAATGAACCAATAAATCAAGACAGTAATTTTAAAATCTTACTTCCCTAAATATGAAAATCTGTTAAAATTTTAATATCCGCTGTCGGTTATTAAAAAACTAAAACAATTTAATATTAAAAAGGGGAATTAATTAAAATGAGCCAAATTCACAGAAAGTTTACACCGGAGTTTAAATCGAAAGTCGTATTGGAGCTTTTAGAGACCGGCAAATCGATAAACGAGATAGCTTCTAAATATAATCTTCTTCCTAAAAGCGTTACTACATGGAAGAAACAGTTCTTCGACAATGCCTCGTCCGCATTCGAAGACTCCGTTTCCACCAAGAAATACAAATGTTAATGTTAATATAATTTCCTCAGGGAAAGAGCGTTTAAATTCCCCAGTATTTTAATGTAAAATAACTCCTATTAAATTTGTATTTTGAATGCAACATAGCAAAATTAAATTGCAATTCAAATACAAAAAAATAATAAAATAATAGGGGGTACAAATTGAAGGGGATAGCTATGTATTATTCAGTTAAAACATTATTAGAAAACGGCAAAAGTATCTCGGAAATTGCAAGAACATTTAATATTGACCGTAAGACTGTAAGGAAGATTAAAAAAAGAATAACGGAAGGGGAGATTACTCCGCCTTCTATAGTATATCTTTTAACCTATTGCAATTTTTGGATGTTTTATAATCTAATCAAAAACTAAAATTATCTATATCTAAAGCTCTTACGTCGTATTCTATTACCTGCCCTATTTTTGTTCTTATTGCGCCGTGCTCCATGTCGCATTTAAGCTTAATCTCGTCAAAGCTTAAATCGGATATTTCAAAGAGAACGGATTCTATAGTTTTTAGCTCTATGCCGTTAAATTTTTCAAGTTCCGGTTTTCTAAGTGGCAAATACTTAATAAAAGGAAATACGAAGTGTTCGTCTTCTATGCGGGTAATCTCTTGGGACTTAATCATCTCGGGGATAATAAGTTTATAGTCTCGGGGATACGGTCCGTTTTTGCGCCTGAGATAAGTCTCTCCGGTAAAATGCTTATTATATGTTTCATAATGCTCGAAGTCTATGAGGAATAGTATCTTATGAAGCGTCTGTTCGTTAAATTCGGGGTGAGACGCAATTTTATTTAAAATATATACTATTAGCTCTTTAAACTTTTCTTTATTAAACTTATAAGTTTTTTTCTTAACTTTAGTCTTATCTTTAGTTTTTTCTAAGGTATTTTCCTTAGAATCTTCGTCGTTTAAAAGCATAAAGCTTGGAGACATGTCGAAAGAATCGCCTAAATTGCCAAAGAGAGAATCGGTTGAATTGTTTGGTTTAGATTTAATACCGCCTTTAACGTCTCTAAGGTTTCTAAGGTCTTTAAAGTCTTTATCGTCTCTAACGTCTAATAGTTCGTCTAACGTTAAATTAAAAATACCTGCAAGTTTTATTAAATCCGGAATAGTAGGCCTTCTAGTGCCTATTTCCATCTGGGTCACCGTGGTCTAACCCCCATATTGTTAGAGTGAATTAAGACACTTTTTGGTTATAATTCATCTTGTCATGTAATATATCATAAAATACTAATATTGTCAATATATATTTTAATATTTATTTAAATATTTAAT